>QZKD01000027.1 GCA_003605085.1 Acholeplasma sp.
CTATAATTGATTATCACTGTCATCTAGACCCTAAAGAAATTTTTATAGATAAATCATTTCGTAACATTACCGATGCATGGCTTTCTGGAGATCATTATAAATGGCGATTGATGCGTGCTCATGGAATCTCAGAAGATTACATCACAGGCAATCAAAGCGATCAAGAAAAGTTCAAGAAGTGGGCAGAAGTGGTTCCCCACCTAATCGGAAATCCCTTGTATCATTGGACTCATTTAGAGTTAAAGCGTTTTTTTGGAATTGATACTTTATTGAGTCCAAAAACTGCAGAAGGTATTTACCAAGAAGTCAATCATCAATTATCGAATCTATCTGTGAGAAAACTTATTGAGAAAAGCCATGTTGAACTTATCTGTACGACAGATGACCCAATCGATTCACTTGAATGGCATAAACAACTTCAAAGTGATCCCGATTTTAAAACAATCATCAAACCAGCATTCCGTCCTGATAAAGCGGTGAATATCGATCTATCGTGGTTTAATGACTGGATTGATCAATTACAAATCGTTGTTGGACATAATTTAAATACGATATCTGATTTAAAACGAGCACTCATCAAAAGAATAGATTACTTTCATATGCATGGCTCACGATTATCCGATCACGGACTCGACGTTATCATGTATGAACCGGCGACTGAAGATGAGATCAATCAAATTTATCGAAAAAGACGTCAAGGTGAGACCTTATCCAAAAAAGAAGTTGCCCAATATCGTGGGAATCTACTCATTTTCTTCGGTAAAGAATATCACAAACGAGATTGGGTTCAACAGTATCATATCGGTGCTTTAAGAAATGTATCGACACGTCATTTAGATTCATTAGGTCCGGATACAGGCTTTGATGCCATAAATGATCAATTGATAGCAGAACCCCTTGCTTGTATACTTAACGAACTTGATAAGAGTAATCAACTTCCAAAAACGATTCTTTATACCTTAAATCCTCGTGACTTTGAAGTAGCAGTGACCATCATGGGAGCATTTCAAGGTGGTGGAATCCCCGGCAAAATTCAGTTTGGTTCAGCTTGGTGGTTCTTAGATACGATTGATGGCATGACCAAGCAAATGAAAGCTCTTGCAAATAATGGGTTATTATCTCGATTCGTCGGTATGCTCACTGATTCAAGATCTTATCTGTCTTATCCACGACACGAATACTTCAGAAGACTGGTTTGTCATATCATAGGCGATGAAGTCGAACAGGGCTTGTTCCCCTATGATGAAACGCTTCTAGGACAATTGGTTCAAGACATCTGTTACTATAACGCGAAAGCGTACTTTGGTTACTAGTCATTTCATGGAGCAATTGAAATGAAGAGCAAGATAGCGTTCCAATTGCTCCATCTCCTCCTGATTCATGGGATGTGCAAAAGGTGATTGAACATAAGGAGATTCATAAAAGTGATAATTTGTTTTACCCCAATCATCATATCGTGGATGTTCGATGAGATGATTAAATTTGCAGTCAATCCAATGCAGTTTCGCATGATTCCGCCAAGGTCTTCCCAAAGAAAGCCGTGTAAATTCGTGACCATCTACGGTGCATTTTAGAAAGATGAAACCATAGGTAAACTCTTGATAAGTAGAGGGTGCAGCTAAATAGCCATCCCCAACAAAGTGAAGTTGGCATTCCTTAAATAAGGCAACTCCACTACCAAAGATGAAATCGACATCACCTTCAATGATGCATTGATCGAAAAATGTATGAGTGATCAACTCATGACGTTCCTCAAGGGGAAGAAAATGATCATAGCGTTCATTGAGATCCCTAGGCAGAGGTCCAATGAAGAGTGTATCTTGATGTGCTTTCATTTGACAATGATAAAACTTAGTGTTTGTACCTAAGATATGAAGTGCGACACCTTGTCCAATTTTCTCACCTCGACCACATGTATTCTCAATAACGATGTGATGAAACTCAACATAATTACCTAAAATCATCACGGTGTAGCTACGAAAAGTATTATAGAGTAACCCATCAGTATTCATCTTGTAGGCATAATCAGCAAATGAGAGGATAGAAGGACTCAGCAACGAACCAAAAACTCTCAAGTGATGATGAGAAATTCGCAGCTTCTCGAAGTAGACACCCGGTGCCAAATAGAGATCGATTGGTGTATCTAAAGCATAAGGATTCAAAGTTTCAGTAATGGACATACTTGGATTGACATCAAGTCTCATGGTATACCTCGCTTTTCGTTGTTCATTTTCATTATATAGAGGAGTGATGCATTTGACAATCAAGAAATTTATGACAATCGATTTAACCGTCCTCACTGTTTTAGCGATCATCGTCGATGTCATCGGATATTTTGCAAGTCAATCGGCATTAACTTTTCTCTATGTGGCCTTATCCATCCCTTTATTGATGATGGCATTTATTCGCTGGAATAAGTATGCGTTCTCTATGGTGATCGTTGTAGTTATTTTGCATGCGATCTTGTATCACAGTGGAAGTGCTTTAGCAACCATACTATATTTAATCGGTTTTCCTGCAACAATGATCACCATGTTGTGGTTTAAGATGTTTCCACAAAATCGAATTCGTCACGAAGTTTTACTGCTAACCTTATATTACACAACTGGTTATCTCGCATTATTCCTGTTTCACATCATGGCAATGTCAGTCTTAGGCGATATTCAATGGATCACATTGCTCATACGTCATAGTTTTAATTTTATATTTGGATGGTTCATCCTCTGGATCATTTCACGACAACAAGATTTACTTGTTGACATGAAATCGTTCTTAATTAAACAAAGTCAAGAGAGAAAAAGAGAAGAGGAACACATTGTATGAAGAATCGCTTTAATCACGATCTTAATCAAATGAGTACTGATGATGTTCGTCATGAACTCTTTTTAGAAGATCTCGAGCGAAATCGCTTTCACCATTATCGACAGCAAATAAAAAAGGATTGGCCTCTATATGCGATGCTCATACCAGCAATTCTCTTTTTCCTTATCTTCCGCTATATGCCTATTTATGGTATTTTATCAGCATTTAAAGACCAACGTGTCCTCACGATTTCGATTGGTGAATCCCCATTTTCTGGATTCTATGCCTTTCGATCATTGGTTATCGGTGATTATGCTCAAGATTTCTGGCAGGCTTTCAGAAATACATTTGCTATTTCAATGTACGGTCTAATCTTTGGTTTTCCAGTCCCGATTATCTTAGCACTCTTTTTCTCAGAAATCAAAAGTGATGTCTATCGAAGCATCGTGCAGATTTTATCCTATTTACCTAAATTCATTTCAACCGTCGTCATTACCTCGATTATCACCCTTATGCTTTTTGGTGGGAATGAACCCCATCAAGCTCCTGGGGTTCTCGCTCAACTTTTTATGGCGATAGGATTAGTCCCTGAGGGGACAAGAATTATCCTAGAACCCCAATATTTCCGCTCGATATATATCATTTCGGGTATATGGGAGGGTGCAGGATATGGATCGATTGTATATTTTGCTGCCGTGATGTCTATATCACCAACAAATTATGAAGCTGCGCGTATTGATGGAGCTTCAAAACTAGCACAGATTCGTTATGTAACACTTCCCGGAATGGCTCCTACATTAACGATTATGCTTATCTTACGTATTGGTGAAATTTTATCCGTGGGCTATGAAAAAGTCATTCTGCTCTACAACGTCGAAACCTATTCAACAGCCGATGTGATCTCAACTTTTGTCGCTCGAGTTGGAGGATTGATGGATCCTTCAGGTAGCATACTTAATGTGGCAGCTTCTGCTGATTTATTCAATTCCATTATCGCGATGTTTCTTGTCATCGGAGCGAACTTTATCAGTCGTCGTGTTTCCGATACATCGCTCTTTTAGAGGTGACCTATGAAACGTCTTGATCGAACTGAACTCATATTTAAGATTATTGCTTATTCGTTTGCGACTATGTTTGCCCTTGCTGCACTTTACCCATTTATCTATACTATCAGTGCTGCGGTATCAGGTAGAGTTGCCTTTGATCGCGGTGATGTCATCTTTCTCCCGGTAAATTTTCAACTGGATGCCATGTTTGCAGTCATCTCAGATAAAGGGTTCTGGATTGCCTATACGAACACCTTGTTCTACACCTTCTTTGGTACGATCTTCTCTATGGTCTTATCGATTGCTGTCGCGTATGCATTATCCAAAGAACGTTTGGTTTTTAGAAGACAGATCAATTTCTTCATTGTCTTCACTATGTGGTTTTCTGCGGGATTGATTCCAACCTTTCTTAATTACCGGATGTTTGGTGTCGATTTCCGTTGGGGAATTGTCTATGGATTTGGGGTACAAGCATTTAATGTGATTTTACTAAGAAATTATTTTTCTGGAGTCTCCAAAGAAATTGAAGAAGCAGCCATTGTGGATGGTGCGAATGAGTTTCAAGTATTGACCAATGTGTATTTGCCGATGAGTAAATCTGCCTTAGCAACTGTCACTTTATTCTATGCACTATCAAGGTGGAATGGGTACTTCTGGAATCTCATCTTGGTCAACAATCCTATTGAACACCCGCTTCAAGTTTTCTTGCGACGCTACTTAACTGAGTATTTACTCGATGAAAATGCCTCAATTACCGATTTACCTTATTCACCTTATAGTTATATGTACGCTATGATTGTCATGTCTATTATCCCTATAATCATTGTCTATCCTTATTTGCAGAAGTATTTTGCACGAGGTGTCAATGTCGGTGGGGTTAAAGAATAAAATAAACGGAGGAAAAAAAGTATGAAAAAAGTCTTTGCGGTGATCGTATTTATACTATCACTCATCGCTCTAGTTGGATGTATTGATGAAGGCGAACCTACAGTTCCTGTTGAAAAGACTTTGATTGCGATCAGTGTGAAAACAGCACCGACTACCTTGACTTATGAACAAGGGACATCCGCGTTAGATCTCACTGGACTCGTGGTTGAAGCAACCTATTCTGATGGTTCAACAGCCATTTTAACAAGTGCAGATTATACGATTTCCGGATTTAATGGAAATCAATCTGGACTTCAAGTCATCACCATTACATCAGGTAGTAAAACAACGACGTTCTCAATCGTTGTCAGTGATCCAGATGTCCCCGCTGAACTCTTAGCACTCAATGTGGTTTCATTACCTTATCAAACCATGTATGGTGTAGGTGGTACATTTACCAAGGATGGCCTTGTGGTGAGTGCACTTTATAGTGATGGAACATCACGTGTGTTAGAAGATGATGAATATGCTGTGTCAGGATTTAGTTCCATTTCTTCAGGTAAGAAAGTGATTACGATTGCTTTTGAATCGAAGAATGTTACATTTGAAATCACAGTATCTAACTTCTTAACGGAATCAGATGATGAAGTCACTGTTAACACAGCCATCAACTATGAAGGTCGCGGTATTACCTATCAAGAAACCTCTCCTTATGAAGCACTGAATGGTAATACCTATACTGCAGGAATGATTATGCCTGTTTGGGAAGCTATTGGTGATCGTTTAAACATTAACTTCGTCGATACAAAGCAAGCATCCAATACCAACAACCAATTCCAAGCATATGCAACCGTTGGTTTTGAAGGTGCAGATGTCATTAATGCAACCTCACTTTTACTTTCAGAATATGGTGTTCAAGGCAACTTCCTTGATTTGTCTAAATATCTAAACTACATGCCAAATCTAAACAGATTCTTACAGGAAAATCCTTCGGTAAGAACGTCTATGACATCAGCGAATGGTGCGATTTACTATACCCCATATTTTGATGGATTTGGTGAAATTGAACAAATGTTCTTAATGCGCATTGACTGGGTTGAAGATATTCTTGATCTTGCTTCTCCAACATTTGATAGCACAGCATTTACCACTTCCATGACCGTTCAAAAGGTTACGGGTGCGACGATGGATGTGGATGTCCTTGTTGCCAATGCTGATGGATCAACTCGTACAGTAAGCAAGGATAGAAGTCAAAATATTTTGGATATTCTTGCTGGATTAACAACAAAGACAGGTGCATCATTAGCCAATGCATTTAGAACATACATACAAGATGTGTATGGTGATCAAGGCTATGCAAAACTTTCCGACGTCTTCGTTGGAACTGATGCTGCTTATGACACAGATGAACTCGTTGCTTTAATGTATGTTATCAAAGCTAACCCACAATTCTTAACGAGAGAATTTGGTACAGGTGAATATACGGAAGCAGTCCCCAAGACAGCCGTTGAAGTTTATTTTGCAAGAACATCACAAACTTCAAGAATTAGAAACTTCTTTAGAGGTCTTGAAATGTTTGGTGTACGCGGTGCGTTCTCCCGTTATCAATGGGCATACTTTAATGAAGATGGTGTGGTTGAGGATGGACGTGTTCAACAAAATACTCTTGATGCAGTCGATCAACTCCAAAAGATGTATGTCGATGGTTTAATTCCAGTGAACTTCGATGAAGGTTCTAACTATGACTGGAGAGCCAATTTACTTCGTGGTTCCTATGGATTTATGACCTATGATTACAATGCATCCTCAACACCTAATGGTTATATTGATGAAGCTAAGAAGTATGATCCCACCTTCCGTTTTGAAGCGGTATTACCCCCAGTCGTTGATTGGCTAGGTACAGGTGAATATTTCCACTTCTCTGAAGGTGTACGTGCAGTGAAATCTGAAGCTTGGGGTATTCCTGCCCATGTAGAAGAAGATCCTGTGAAATTAGCAAGAGTTCTTACCTTATTTGACCAACTCTATGATTATTCATCCAATGATTCCGTTGGTAATATTCATCTCTATGGTCCTACTGGTTGGATCGATGGTACTGTTGAATATAATGGTGTCGATATTCCTGCAATCAGTGATGACGCTTTAGCAGAAATGCAAGCATTAACTTCTGGAAATATGATTAACTATTTAAGACGCTATGTTGGAGCAACCATGCCTATTGGTCATATACGTTCCTTAGGTCTTGAATTCCAGACATTATCTAGTCAAGGTGCCAGTGGTATTCAACGTGTGAATACTGCGGTTCAAGCGGGTACATTCCGTTTAGCAGGTGTTTATCCATCAGATAATCCATGGTATCAATTTGTGCCAACACTATTTGCGTTAACCGCGAATGAATCGACCGATATCGCAACCCTCGTGTATGACGATATTTGGGTTGATGCACAGCTAGCTATTTTAGTGAAGTACGGTTTTACTGGTCAAGGTGGATCCGTCACTCAAACCACATATTTGACCACTATGGTAGTTAAAGATGGTATTGATACATATACACTTATTTACAAACGTGCGTTAAATAACGCAATCGCCAGAGTCAACGAATAATCATTTGATGACGTTTTGAGTTCCCGGGAGGACTCCTCCCGGGATACTTCTGACGTATGGAGAGAGAAATTTATGAACGATCACATGCTTAAAAGAGATGTTGCTCATCATTCAACGATGCAAAGGATGTTTTCCTATGTTCGCACACATCAACAATCCATCACCTATATCTTGGTCACCTTATGTGCGATCTTCTATTTTATTTATGGATTAGGATATAGCTCAAATTGGGCACTCGTGGTGAGTGAAACACGTGGACAAACCTTTTATACTGCGTCTCAACAAGTTAATCGAATCTTGGTGGATCTAGGATTTGTTCATCTTGTCCTTATTTTGATTCATCTCGCATTAGGTGCAATCAAGCGTAAAAAATACTATGTGAGCAATTTTGTTTTAAGCATTTTATCAAGCATTCTCATGATCGTTATCTCCGTGATCACACTCTATTTTAACAGTGTTTTATCGCGGATGTATGCTAGAATTACTGAAGAAGAAGTCCCTGCTTATTTGTATCAACTTCATGGTGCAGGTGAGAAGAGTTTTGCAGTGTTTAATATGGGTAATATACTTTCAATTTTCATGATCGTTGTTGCTCTATTCTCTATTGAGTTTATTATCTATAAATGGCGTGCTCAAAAAGAGCGTGCAAAACTGATCAAGGAGTTGTTGGTCAATCATGAACGTTAAAGCAGACAAAATGCGTTATCAAGCCAATAAACTCGGCTATGGACTTATTTTATTGGGAATGATGTTAAGTGTTTCTGCATTATTTATGATCATCACACCCCCAACTGTGGTCCCTAATTTTTCAACTGCTTTAGAAATCTTAATCAATATTCTGTTATTGCTTGTCACATTCTTAGCTGCTGAACGCTGCAAGTACTACCAAAAAAATTGGGCTATGATAACCATCATCATCGCGGTCATCCATACGTTACGTATCTTTTGGGTTCCTATGCAATTGGTAGCCAATGACCAACTTCATATCTTAATATTCATCATCATTGCGATAACATTGCTATTCACATCATTTTTAATGATAATGGGCGCACTCGTGACACTAAAACGACACAAGATTCTCCTCACACATCTCAAGGAAATCGGGGAAAAGTGATATGGCAACGATGACATTAAGAGGGATTAATAAAATTTATCCCAATGGCGTACAAGCCGTTCATGATTTTAATATCGAGATCAAAGAAGGAGAATTTATTGTTTTTGTGGGTCCTTCAGGATGTGGAAAATCAACAACCTTAAGAATGATTGCAGGTCTTGAAGAAATATCTTCAGGCGATCTGATTATTGATGATACCCGTGTCAATAACTTAGCACCTAAAGATCGCGATATCGCTATGGTTTTCCAAAACTATGCACTTTATGCGCATATGTCTGTGTATCATAATATGGCATTTTCACTCACCTTGCGCAAAGAAGACTCAGATATGATTCATGAACGGGTCATGTGGGCAGCGAATGTTTTAGGTTTGGTTCCCTATCTCAACCGAAAACCAAAAGAACTTTCAGGTGGCCAGCGACAACGCGTAGCTTTAGGGCGTGCGATCGTTAGAGATCCAAAAATATTCTTACTCGATGAACCCCTATCAAACCTTGATGCTAAACTGAGGGGTTCGATGCGTAAAGAGTTAAAACAACTTCATCATCGTTTGCATACGACAATGATTTATGTCACGCATGACCAAATTGAAGCCCTTACTTTGGCTGATCGTATCGTCGTGATGAAAGATGGGTTTATTCAGCAAATCGCCACACCTGAAATTCTATATGAACGGCCTTATAATCTCTTTATAGCTAACTTTATCGGAACACCTCCCATGAATTTTTTCAGTTCGTCCCTTGATGACAAAGGATTTCTTCATATTGAAAATCTTCAGGTTGATATCTCTGAGACACCGATTTTCAAAACTCTAAAAGACAAAGGTTATTTTGGTAAATCCATCATTGTTGGTGTTCGACCTGAAGCGATCTCTGTAGAACCCTTCTTTAAAGATAATGAAAACAAAGGTTTTCAGACAAAAGTCCAACTTTATGAACTGTTAGGATCCGATGCGTTAATCCATTTTTCCATCAATAAAAAATCGGTATTAGCAAAAGTTGATGCAAGGGTTAAATTGGCACCTGATCAAGATGTCAGCTTTCATTTTGATCTGAATCACCTCTATTATTTTGATCCTGAAACGGAGGTGTGCATCTATGCCTGAAATCATGCGTGAACACTGGTTCAAACGATGGTATAATTATAATAAGCATCAAATTCCTGTGATTTTCACGGTTATTGGAACCATGATCTTTACGCTTTTCCTCGATTTTCGAACTGGGGATATTGACTTTAAGTCACATATATCAGCCATTAATTTATTGACCAATAAAGTGATAGGTTTTTACTTATTTTCCATCTATATGATCAGCTTAGTTCAAATTGCCAATTCCATAGCATTTGCTAGGAAGCGCTCCCCGGTATCACTTTTCCTCTTTACCTTACTCAATGCAATTCAAATTTTCTTAGTATATTTATATATCCAGGTTTTCTATACTGAGCAAGCGACGAGAACAGATGGATTTATCATCCCCGATTATGGTTACTTTTCGATGAATGTGATGATGATTGGTGCGATTCTTTACTTCATTTCTACTGTGTTTGCTTGGATTTATGTTGATTGGAAGTATGTTCACATTGAAGAATAATCATTCGAAGAAAGACCAACCAAATCAATTTAACCCGTACAGCATCGACAAATTATCCACGATTAAACCTCAAGTTAAAATTGGGTTTATGAAGTTTTGGGTTGCCGGTGCTGCCTTCTTTTTAACATTTACCGCACTCCAGTATGATCCTTTGGATCTTTTAGTCGTTATGATATTGATCATGATTTTAGGCACAGAATATGTGGTGAATAAAGTCATTATCTGGATGAATAATGATCGGCAACCGACTTTAAAATACTTGCCACATCACGTCAAAAGATCTTCTGTATTAAGCCTCTTGATGACAGCTGTTTATGTGGTTGTCTTGGTTTTATCTAGTTATTTTTTGATTGAGGCTTTACTCAGACTCGGTATTCCTTCGATCGGTATGATATTTTTTGGTTTTGAGAATCGTGCGAATGATCCCATCACGTTTGGCTTAGTCTTTATGGGATTAGATATGCTTTGGGTTTATGCAAAAAACCTTATTCGCAATCGAGTAAAGAAGGGGTAAATCATCATGCATATCGTATTCATATCCTCCAGATCAGTCACGTTTGAACTAAATAATACAAACATTTATTATGCAGAAAAACCTTATGATGTCTATATCGATCAAACATTGGCTTTAGAAAACGTGATCACCAATGTCTTTTCTATTTATGATCTTATTCCAGAAACCACCTATGAAATCACTGTCTTAGGAGAGGTATTAACCTTTCAGACTGAACGTGAAACCGCCATACTTAATGTGAAAGATTTTGGAGCAAGAGGTGATGGCATCACCGATGATACCGAAGCGATTCAGCGTGCAATCTATCGCTGCCCAGCGAAAGGATTAGTCCATATTCCTGAAGGACAGTATCTGGTTCGTCCTCTTTTTTTGAAAAGTCATCAGACGATCGAATTGGTTAAATATGCCACGCTTTTAGGTGATACCCAAAGAGAGCATTATCCAATATTACCAGCCCAAGTTGAAAGAAGGGATGGATCTTTGTTGGAACTCTCTTCGTGGGAAGGTGTGCCACAAAATACGTTTGCTTCAACCCTTACTGGGATTGAAGTGGTCGACGTAAAAATCATTGGTGAAGGAATCATCGATGAACAAGCTCATCTCTCGGATTGGTGGATTGATCATAAGATCTTGCGTGGTGCATGGCGTCCCAAAGGTATATTTTTATCTCATTGTGAAAACATCGGTATTCAAGGAATAACTGTGACCAATACACCTTCTTGGAATCTGCATCCATATTTTTGCCATAATATTGATTTCATTGATATGAGCTTGATTTCTCCCAAAGATTCACCCAATACGGATGGATGCAATCCAGAATCCTCTGATCATATCAATATCATCGGTGTGAATTTTTCAGTGGGTGATGATTGTATCGCCATCAAGAGTGGAAAGTATGACATGGGGATGAAGTATCATCAACCAACATCCGATATGGTGGTACGCAATTGCATGATGGCTCATGGGCATGGTGCGGTTGTTCTCGGCAGCGAAATGAGTGGTGGGATTAAGAACTTAACAGTCACGCAATGTTATTTCAAGCAAACCGATCGCGGATTGCGTATAAAGACCCGTCGCGGACGCGGTCAATATGGAATCATTGATGGGATTACATTCACAAATATTTATATGGAGGATGTCTTAACCCCACTTGTGATCAACATGTATTATTATTGTGATGAAGATGGAAAGACTGAGTATGTCTGGTCGAAAGAAGCACTGCCAGTGGATCATCGTACACCTTATCTCGGTGAATTCACATTCAAGGATATCGTATGTAAAAATGTTCACGTCGCTGCAGGCTTTTTCTATGGTCTACCTGAACAACCCATAAAGAGAATCACACTGGATCATATCGATATATCCTATGCGACTGAAATTCAATCAGGTATACCTGCTATGATGAGCTTTTTAGATCCGATGCAAGGTGAAGGTTTTCACGTGCGTTATGTCGATGAACTCATCATCGATCACGTCCATGTTCACCAACCTAAAAGTCGTGAATTTATCACTGAACACGTAAAAAAGACGATAGTTTTACCATAAATAGTGTTAAATCGTTTATTATATAATTAAACTGTTGATTATGTCATACAATTGTCTTTCATAAAAGACATAGAAAGAAGGATAGATCATGCAAAAGATTCAATTTCTCAAACGCATCGTCGAACATGGTGTGGTTGCGGTCATTCGTGCGACCCATGCAGAGGAAGCAATCAAGATTGCCAATGCATGTATCGATGGAGGAATCTCTGCGATTGAAGTGACCTTCACCGTACCTGGAGCAAAAGATGTGATTGAAAAACTTTCACTTACTTTCCATCAAGAGAAACTACTTATTGGTGCAGGAACAGTACTGGATTCAGAAACTGCGCGCATCGCCATTTTAGCAGGTGCTAATTTCATTGTGAGCCCCTCATTTGATGAACAGACAGCCAAATTATGCCATCGTTATCAAATTCCATATCTACCAGGATGTTTAACCATCACCGAAATGGTGAAAGCTCTTGAATCAGGAGTGGACATCATCAAACTCTTTCCAGGAAGTGCTTTTGGTCCTTCCTATGTCAAAGCGATCAAGGGCCCTCTTCCTTATGCGAATCTTATGCCAACCGGAGGGGTTTCACTAGAAAATATTGAAGAGTGGGTACAAGCAGGTGTAATTGCTGTGGGGATA
This sequence comes from Acholeplasma sp., assembly GCA_003605085.1. Lineage (GTDB taxonomy): Bacteria > Bacillota_I > Bacilli_A > Acholeplasmatales > Acholeplasmataceae > Peloplasma. The sequence continues at coordinate 12,713 of QZKD01000027.1, forward strand.
GGGAGTGAGCTCACGAAACCCGCACTAAGTGGACATTATGATGAAGTCACTCTACGTGCTAAAGCTTTTATTTCTGCATTTAAAAAAGCAAAAGAAAATTTGAAAGGGTGATCGTCATGGGCAAAATTGTTACACTTGGTGAAATCATGCTTCGTCTTTCAACCCCAGGACAATTGCGTTTTACTCAAGCGCATCAATTTGACATTCATTACGGCGGGGGAGAAGCCAATGTCGCAGTTAGTCTAGCACAGTTTGGTCACGATGCACACTTTGTGACTAAACTCCCTAAAAATGAAATGGGAGACGCTGCATTGCATGCACTAAAGTCCTTCTCTGTGAATACAAATTTTATTGCACGTGGTGGCAATCGTCTAGGCATTTATTTTCTAGAAACCGGGGCATCCATGCGTCCTTCCAAAGTGATTTATGACCGGACAAATTCAAGTATTGCTGAAGCGGATCTTGCAGACTTTAATCTCGATGAAATCTTTAAAGATTGTACGTGGTTTCATTGGTCTGGTATCACACCTGCTATTTCAAAAAAAGCACAAGTTCTCATTAAAGCAGCGTGTCAAAAAGCCAAAGAAGTAGGGGCAACGATCTCTGTTGATCTGAATTATCGAAAAAAATTATGGACACCAAAAGAAGCACAAGAAGTGATGATTCCTTTGATGTCTTATGTCGATGTTTGTATCGGCAATGAAGAAGATGCAGAACTTGTTTTAGGCTTCAAGCCAAAACATGTTGATATCTCCAAAGGGGAACTTTCCCTTGATTCTTATCAAACAATATTTAAAGAAATGAAAGAGGTTTTCGGCTTTAAAGTGATTGCAACCACACTCAGAGAATCCTTTTCAGCCACGAAAAATGGATGGAGTGCCTTGCTCATGCATCAAGATCAGTTCTATGTATCGAAGCATTACATCATTGACCCAATCATCGATCGTGTCGGTGGTGGTGATAGTTTCTCTGCAGGATTAATTCATGGCTTATTAAAGATGAAACCTCAAGATGCGATTGAATTTGCAGTTGCAGCTTCTGCGTTAAAGCACACGATCAGTGGTGACTTTAATGTGGTTTCCGAAACTGAAGTCATAGAGTTGATGAATGGAGATCAGTCGGGGAGGGTACAACGATGAAAGATAATCGTACAGTCACACGTATTTTACAGGTTTTAGATCTGATTGCAAAACACGATGAAGGATTGACACTTGGTCAAATCTATCGCATGCTTGATATCCCGAAAGCAACCGTTTACGATTTTTTGCAGACACTCTATCATGCAGATGCAATCTATTATAAAGATCCTCGTCTAAAGAATTACGTGATCGGTTCGAAGATGTTTGCGATAGGATCGGTTTATACTAAAAACTCCAATCTTATTGAAGCATCCCAATTTGAGCTTAAGGAATTTGCCAATCGTCATGGCAGAACAGTATTTATTACTAAACGTGTCAATGACAAAATTGTCTATGTCTTTAAGTATCAACCCCAAAATTCACGTATTGTCACCCCTCAAGAGATTGGTAGTATTAGTACTGATTTCCATAATAATCCTATTGGACTATGTTATTTAGTGTTTGATAAAGCTGTGCGTGATCTATCAGTACCCAACGGTGAACAAATTAAAAAGGATCGTTATCTTTTCTCAAGTCTTGATGATCCTGGTCATATTTGTACACTTGCAGCTCCAGTATGGAACTTTGAAAAGCGTGCCGTAGGTGTTATTGTCGCCTCTGATCTAAGCCAGGATGGTAGTCAACGTGATCTATTAGCAAAAGAATTTGTTCAGATTGCTGAAAGAATTTCAAGACGCTTGGGTTATTTAGGAACATTTAATGATTAAACTTGGCATACGTGCACATGATATCGGAAAATATTCGATGAATGAATTGGCAGAACGTGTAAGAAACATCGGTTTTGATGGTGTTCAATTAGTCATTAAAAAAGCGTTGATAGAGCCTTTCGATAGCATTACACCCAAGGCATTGAATAATGCCTTTGATAAGCCATTTATCATGATGTTAGGTGCGTATTTTAATCCCCTTCATCCCAATCCAAAAGAAGTTGAAAATGGAGTGAACTTTGTTTATGATCAACTAAGGTTAGCTCATGATATGGGTTGTGCTTTTGTGGGTACTGAAACAGGATCTTATATGGGATCACCTTGGGGATATATGAAAGAAAACCATGAAGATGATGCCCTTTATGAGGTTGTAGCTGTCTTTAAACCACTTAGCAAAGAAGCAGAAAAACTTGGAGTTTACTTTGCGATTGAAGGTGCTTATGCGCATGTCGCCTATTCACCAAAGCGACTCAAACAATTATACGATCACCTTGGGTCACCTTCTGTTAAGATTATTCTTGATGTCTTTAATTATCTGAACATCGATAATTACCAGCATCATCTTGAGATATGCAATGAAGCATTGAATCTTTTTAAAGATGAGATCGTGATCGTTCATCTCAAAGATTTCATTGTTCAAGACCAATCTTTAAAATTGGTGGGTCTTGGACAAGGTCTCATGAATTATGATGTCATGTTACCCATGATCGTCAAAGCAATACCCAATGCCTATCTGATTTTTGAAGGTGTGACAGGTCCTGACATTATCAGTAGCTTTCAATGGATACGCCATAAACTAGAAAGGATAGAAGAAATATGATGATGAATATTCGTTATAATAATCACCCTGAAGACGCAAAAACGTACGACACAAAAACCTTACGTGAACGATTTTTGATGGAAAAAATCTTTGAACCTGATCACATTATTTTTACCTATTCCCATCATGATCGCATTATTTTTGGTGGCATCTTGCCAGTCAATGAAGCATTATCACTCCCTAGCACCAAAGATCTAGGCACGAACTACTTCTTAGAACGACGTGAACTCGGTGTGATCAATATCGGTGGTCCTGGTTATATCATCATAGATGAGATTCGCTATGAGATGAATGAGAAAGATGGCATGTATATCGGATTAGGTCATCCCGATGTACAGTTTGGCAGTATACAGAGTAATAATCCAGCGAAATATTATATCAATAGCGCACCTGCACATCGATCTTATCCAACGGTGCATATTCCTATCAATCAGGCAAAACCCAATCGCTGGGGTGCACCAAAAACACTCAACGAACGTACCATTTATCAATATGTTCATCCTGCTGTTTGTCAGTCTTGCCAACTCGTGATGGGGATGACAATCTTAAGCCCAGGATCCAGTTGGAATACGATGCCTTGTCACACCCATGAACGTCGGATGGAAGTATATTTCTACTTTAATATGGAAAGTGATACCCGCGTTTTTCATTTCATGGGTAAACCTGAAGAGACAAGACATCTAGTCATCAAAAATGAACAGGCGGTCATTTCACCAAGTTGGTCAATTCATAGCGGTGTGGGAACCTCAAACTATACATTTATTTGGGGTATGTGTGGTGAGAATCAAACATTTGATGACATGGATTTTGTCAGTATGTCATCCTTAACTTAGGAGGAATAGAGTATGTCAATTTTGGATCAATTCTCATTAAAAGGTAAAGTTGCAATCGTCACAGGAAGCTCAACAGGTTTAGGTCAAGGGATGGCATTAGGTTTAGCTGAAGCAGGAGCTGACGTAGTCGGAATCGATTACGTACCATCGGAAGAAACGCAAAAAATGATTGAAGCTTTAGGTCATCGTTATCTCGGATTAACAGCGAATTTAATCGCCATTGATCCAAAAGGCTTAAAAGAACTCGTCGATCAAGCGGTTCATCATTTTGGTCGCATCGATATTTTGGTCAATAATGCCGGAATTATTCGCCGTGAAGATTCGCTTGAATTTTCTGAGAAAAATTGGGATGATGTGATGAACATCAACGTAAAAACGGTATTTTTCTTTTCTCAGGTTGTTGCTAATCAATTTGTCAAACAAAATTCAGGAGGTAAAATCATCAATATCGCATCGATGCTTTCTTATCAAGGCGGTATTCGTGTTCCTTCATACACAGCATCAAAATCGGCTGTCAAAGGGATTACAATGACCATGGCAAACGAATGGGCGAAATACCAGATCAACGTCAATGCGATAGCTCCTGGATATATGGCAACCAATAACACCAAGGCACTCCGTGATGATGAGAAACGTTCGGGTGAAATATTAGAGCGGATTCCTGCAGGTCGTTGGGGTACACCAAGAGATGTTGCTGGTGCATGCGTATTTTTAGCAAGTGACAATGCAAATTATATCAACGGGTTTACGCTTGCTGTTGATGGTGGCTGGTTGGGTCGTTAATCATAATCGCGAGTCATTGATTCGCGATTTTCTTTTTGTCTTTTTCTTTTTGTATCAAAATATGATACAATCATCATGAGGTATAGCAAATGAAACCAACCAGAAGAGAATTACGCATTGAGCTTATGAATCAGCTCTACCAATACGATCTTTATCAAAGTGGCGAGTATCCTTTTATTCCATCTTTTGAGATCGAGGATGCCAAAGTCATCTATGATGATCTCATGGCACATATCAAAGATGTTGATCAAAAGATTGAAGATCATCTTTTTGATTATCGTTTGATTCGTTTGAATTATGTCGACCGTGCTATCATCCGTTTAGCGGCATATGAAATGATGTATACGGATACAGAAAAACAAATTGTAATTAACGAAGCGGTTGAGCTGACCAAAATTTATAGTAACCTAGATGATGAGAAACAACACAAGTTTACCAATAGACTCTTAGATAATATTAACAAATCGATTAAGGGATGATAATGTGAATCAACCTCAATATCTAACCGTCACCGCCCTAACTAAATATATCAAAGCGAAACTCGAAGGTGATAAACACCTTTTTTCCATTTTGCTTAAAGGTGAAATATCGAACTTTAAAAAGCATTCACGAGGTCATTTTTATTTCACTTTAAAAGATGAAGGAGCTCAAATCTCTGCCATTATGTTTTCAAGGGATGCCGAAAAAACGGGCTTTTCACCTAAAGATGGCGATCATGTGTTGGTCCAGGGTAGAATTTCTTTATATGAACCCAGTGGTTCCTACTCCATTCAAGTCACACAGATGAAACTCGATGGGATTGGTGAACTCTATCTAAAATATGAAGCTCTCAAAAAAGAACTTGAAGAAAAAGGATATTTTCTGATTGAAAGAAAACGACCTATCCCTAAGTTCCCTCAAGTGATTGGAGTGGTGACATCACCTACAGGTGCCGTCATTGAAGATATTAAAAACACCGTGACACGACGCTATTTATTAGCTGAGATTCATCTTTATCCAGCCCTTGTTCAAGGACCAGATAGTGCATCAAGTATACGAAATCAAATTCTTTATGCCAATCAATTGGGGGTTGCAGATGTCTTAATTGTGGGTCGTGGTGGTGGCTCCATTGAAGATTTATGGGGCTTTAATGAAATGCCAGTGATCGATGCGATCTATAACTCTAAAATACCCATTATTACTGCCATCGGACATGAAACGGATTTTACCTTATCTGATTTTGTTTCTGATTTACGTGCTCCAACACCTACGGCAGCAGCAGAACTTGCGACACCCAATACGATCGATCTTAAAAAACAGATCACGGAATGGTCTGAAGGTATGCATTACCGCTTAGCATCCGTATTCCAGCAAAAGAAAACAGAACTTTTATATCTTGATGAGCGATTGGAAAGAACTTCACCCTTCTTAAAAGTTAAGGAGCTTCATGAAAAATTAGTAAGAACACAAGATGATCTGCACCGAAACTTTTTATATCAAATTGAAATCAAGAAGCGGTTAACCGAATCCTATAAGGAGCGGTTAAAGTCACCCATAGAGCGCATTTATGCAGGGAAAGAAAAGCAGGAACAACTTTTTATCCGGCTTGAAAGAAGTATACAAACGATCTTTCACATGAAAACGAATCGCTTTGATGTATTAAGAGAAAAGCTATCGGCTCTAAACCCACTCCATGTGATGGATAAAGGATTTGCGTTAGTCGAAAAAGATCATCATGTGATCACCTCAGTCAAAGCTTTGAAACCCGGAGATCAGATTGATTTACGATTGAAAGATGGACGTGCACATGCGAAAATTATCGAAATAAAGGAGAATTAAACGATGGAAAAGAAATCATTTGAACAATTACTTAAGGACTTAGAACAAGTCGTGAAAGACTTAGAAAATAAAGAGATTCCTTTAGATGAAGCAGTAAAAAAATATCAACTCGGGCTCGAACTTTCAAAGGCGTGTTATCAAATGCTAGAGGAAGCAGAAAAACTTGTGGTGAAGGAAATTAAATAATGTTTGACTTACATGACATCAAAGATCCTAGCTTCATAAAAAACTTAACTCTAAAAGAATTGAAAATACTCGCGGATGAAATTCGTGTCTTTTTAATGCAATCCATTGAACAAACAGGGGGACATTTAAGTTCCAATTTAGGAACAGTTGAACTCATTATTGCTCTTCATTATGTCTTTAATAGTCCTCTAGATGTTTTTATTTTTGATGTAGGTCATCAAGCGTATACACATAAGATACTTACAGGAAGAGCCAAAGAGATGGCAACATTAAGACAAACCAATGGTCTTTCTGGCTATATTAATTATCAGGAATCGATCCATGATCAATGGGAATCGGGTCATGCAGGCACTGCACTTTCAGCGCTTTATGGAGCGCTTGTAGCTAAAGAATTAAGAAAAGAAAAAGGTGATGGTATCGCTATTATCGGGGATGCATCGATCACTAATGGCATGGCTTTTGAAGCGCTCAATCTTCTTGGAAGTAATTCAAAATATAAAGGCATTGTCGTTCTAAATGATAATGAGATGAGTATCTCGAAAAGTGTGGGTTCCATCTCCAATGCACTCACCAAATTCCGCTCGATGAAAATTGTGATTAAATGGAAACGTATTTGGACACGCATGCTACCTTCATTTCTTCTCAATTTCTTATCAAGAATAAAACGCGGTGTCAGGGGTTTTCTACAACGTCAAAATATCTTTGAAGATTTAGGCTATATGTATATCGGTCCGATTGATGGACATGATTTAAAGAGTTTAATTCATCACTTTGAACGAATTCAAAAAGTGAAGAAGTCGGTAGTTTTACATATCATCACTGAAAAAGGTAAAGGGCATATCGATGCCGAAAATGATAAAGTGGGGACATATCATGGTGTCTCCAAACCATCCAATGGCATCAAGCATGGCATTTCATGGAGTGAGATGATCAGTACGGTGATGGAAGCTTATCAAGAAAAAGAAAAGACCTATGTCATCATGCCAGCGATGGAAGTGGGAACACATTTTTCCCATTTTGCAAAGACATACCCAGATCGTTATCTTGATGTCGGAATTGCCGAAGAGCATGCAGCGACTATGGCAGCGATGCTTGCACATCAAAAAGTGAAAGTCTTCTTACCTCTTTATGCGACGTTTGCACAACGTGCTTTTGACCAAATCATGAACGATATCGCCAGAAGTAACCACCATGTGGTCTTTGGTATTGATCGTGCCGGGATTGTCGGAGAAGATGGATCGACTCACCAAGGACTTTATGATGTTTCAATGTTTTATCTGATGCCCCATGTCGTCATCACGATGCCTTATGATGCCAAAGAAGCAGCTGATTTAATCCATTATGGATTTATGAAGCAAGATCATCCCTTTGTGATTCGTTATCCAAGAGGTACTGTTTTGTTTGATAAAGAGAAAGATCATATCACCTTTGATGACATCACGCCTACCTGGACTAAACTTAAAGAAGGTCACGAGGTCTCAATCATCAGTTATGGACCATCCCTTGATCTTTTAAAACAAGCAGCTTTCGATTTAAACTTAGATGCAAGTATAATCAATGCTCGTTTTATTAAACCGATCGATGAAGCTATGCTTCACGAAATCATGCGATTAGGTAAACCTATCTTGGTGTATGAAGAAGCCTCCAATACCGGTTCTTTATATCCTCAAATTTTGAAATTCATGGCGAAAAATCAATATCACAATAAGATTACTTCGATGTCGATTACCGATCAAGTCGTCGATCATGGTCATTATGAGGATATGCTTAAAGAACTTAAGATGGATCTTGATCACATTAAAACCACCCTCAAAGATCTATTATCATGAGACTGGATAAATACTTAACCTCATCTAGATTAGTTTTATCACGCAGTCAAGCCTATGACTATATCAAACGAGGATTCGTTTATGTGAATCATGAACAAGAATTCAAACCTGCACGTGAGATTTCCACAGAAACAGTAGAAATTAAAAAAGATATTCAATTTGTAAGCCGTGCAGGAGAAAAATTACAAGGAGCGATCCTTGATTTTGGCTTAGTTTTTGATGATAAAATAGTTATTGATATCGGTTCATCGACGGGTGGATTCACACAGTGTGCGCTGATCTATGGTGCGAAGAAAGTATTTAGTTATGATGTGGGAACTCATCAGATGGACCAAGAATTAAGAAAAGATCCACGGATTGAATTACATGAAGAGACCAACATTTTAGATGTCGTTATCCCTGAGGCGGATATCATATTAATCGATGTGAGTTTCACATCGATCAAACCGATACTTACCCATCTTAAAGGCTTTACTAAAGAGATTGTTGCTTTAATTAAACCGCAGTTTGAAGCGGGACCCATCCGCTTTAAAAAAGGTGTTTTACACGATGAGAAGATGCATGAACTCATCTTAAATGATGTGATGGATCATGCAGAATCTTTAGGTTTTCATATCGCAGGTTTAAAAAAGTCTCAATTAAAAGGAAAGCTTGGCAATCAAGAATACGTTTTATATATGAAAGATGACGCAAATGAAATCAAGCGTTCACGTCTAATCGGAGGGGTCTTGTGATTCAATCACTCATTGTAAAAAACTTTGCCTTAATCGATGATTTAACGATGGATTTTTTACCTGGACTCTCTGCAATGACGGGTGAAACAGGCGCAGGAAAATCCATTATTTTAGAATCCCTTCAACTGCTTTTTGGTAAACGCAGTGATGCACAAATGATTCGCCATGGTGAAAAAAAAGCGATAGTCCGTGGTGTTTTTAGCTTAAACCATGATCAACAAGAGCGCTTAAATCTACCCGATCTGATCGATATCGAACGTGAAATCGATCAAAGTGGTCGACACAACATGCGTTTAAACGGTGATCCCATTACCCTGCAAAAAATTAAAGATATCATGTCTTCTATTGGATCGATTCATTCCCAAAATGAGACGATGAATCTTTATGATAAATCCTATTATCTTGAACTCATCGATCAAATGGATTCTCATGTTATCGATCCACTTAAAAATAGTTATTTGATCTTAAGATCGACCTTTTTAACCAAAAAGAAACACCATGAGGACTTAAAACTAAGAAAAAATCAGTCCTTAGAGAAAAAGTCCTTTTTAGAATATCAGGTAGAAGAACTTAAAAACTTTCACTTAAAAGAAAACGAAAAATCCATCTTGGATGAGCAGATTGAAAAATTAAAGAATTATGATCGTATTATGGGATCCTTGAAGGATGCGTATCAGTCCTTAGATCATGATGGTTTTGAGATTGATGAGATTTATCATGCCCATCAAGCATTAAAAAAAGTTGCTCATCTCGATCATACCTATGAACAAATGTCTTCTCGACTTGAAGCTGCGTATTATGACATCGACGATGTGAAATCATCGCTTTTTCAAACGATTGAATCCCTTGATTTTGATGAGGATGCCTTCAACCGGATGCAAGAGCGAAGTTATGAACTTATCAAGATTGAACAAAAATATCAAAAAACGATTGATGACCTCATCATCTATCTTAAAGAGATCGAAGAAGAACTATTATTGATCACCGATTATGATCATTATTTAGCTGAATCAAAAAAGGATCTTGATCTAGCTTTTGATAAAGCGTATGATCTTGGCATCAAACTTAGTCTTGCCCGTAAAAAACTTTCCAAAACACTTGAAAAGAATGTACTAATTGAACTTGCTGAGCTCGACTTAGATAAAGCAACCTTCCAGATTGAATTTGAACCCTTTGAGAAAAAAGAAGAATCTTTATCAGAAAATGGACTCGATACCGTCGAATTTAACATTTCCCTTAATGAAGGAGAGCCCGTCAAACCCTTAGCTAGAGTCGCTTCCGGTGGTGAACGTGCTCGTTTTATGTTTGCGCTAAAATCAATTTATGCCACGATGAATCATTTATCCTTACTGATTCTAGATGAGATTGATATCGGTATTAGTGGAAAGACAGCATCCAAGGTTGCTACGAAGATGAAGGGTTTGAGTCAAACGATACAACTGATTGTGATCACTCACTTACCTCAAGTTGCGGCACGTGCTGATCATCATTATGGAATTACTAAAGTGAAAGAAAAAGAGCGCATGGTCACCCGCATTGAACACTTAAATGAGGATGAGAGAATCGAAAGGATTGCGCTCATGTTATCGGATGAAAAACTCTCGCATTTTGCGATTGAACAAGCCAAAATGCTCCTTAGAAAATAAAAAAAGCTTTCGCTTTTCTTATGCATTACCCCAAATAATAGCGGCAACGAAGGATAAGATGATTAATCCAACCATTCCAAAGACAATGATCCATACGACTGCTTTCCCCCACCATGTTTGGGTAGGATCGACATAATGTTTTTTGGGTTCAACGGTCTTCGTCTTCTTTACTTTCTCAGCCATGACTTCACCTCGTTCTAGTAATCGGGTATATTATACACGAAAAAGACTTCCAAAGGAAGAGATTTGATGAAAAAGGATATTAAAATTATCTTCCATATCGACTTGAATAGTTTCTTTGCGAGCTGTGCAGTCATCAAAGAACCTTATTTAAAAGATAAGGTGTTTGTTGTTGGGGGAAATGCAGCCATGCGGCGTGGAGTCATCTCGACGGCATCTTATCCCGCAAGGAAACTCGGAATTCATTCAGCGATGAATATTCCTGATGCGATGCGAATCTATCC
>QZKD01000033.1 GCA_003605085.1 Acholeplasma sp.
AACATGAAGGAATCTAGTTGCGAACGTTTACGAGCTTCATATATGTATATCAGAGCAAAAGCGGTATTTGTGATTGGGTTATTCCCATTATTCATTGGGGTTTTTGGCATGTATTTTGTATGGAATGATGACAATAACATCGGTTTTTTCATCACGTTAACCTTACTTGGTTTTGTGATTTCAAGTTCTGCTATGTTTAAAATTCATCAAATGAATAAGGGATGTAAGCATGGAAAAATTTATCGAGCTACCTATATCGATACTAGTGTTATTCTTTACCAAAAAGCAGCAAGTATTCAACTGGAATATGAAGATGAAACAGGGCAAGTCAAGCGTATTTACTCTGAAGAGTTAAGAGCCATAGATGATATCAATTCAATGAAACACCCATTTTACGACATTTTAATTATGCCAAATTATGATCGAGCTATCATTATAGAATCTTTCGATAGTAACGCCAGTGAGAGTCATAGTTAATGACAAGATATGGAAAGATTCGTTTTTAAGAGTTAGTTTATCATCTCATATGGAGGAAATCTAAATGTTTAAGCGTCATCCACATTGTAAAGCAGTACGTCAGTCTGAAACCTATAAACGACATGCATCCATGGTTATTATAGGTATCGTCATCTTTTTTATTGGTATCATCGGTGCATTGCTGAATCATGAGAGGAGTAATACCTATGCATTGTTCATTTTTATACTTGCAGGTGCAACACTTTCAGTGATCTATTTTATCCCTCTGTATCAGATGACAAAAAATTGTGAGTTGGGGTGTATGTATGATGCGACTTACCATGATGTCAACATCAAATTAAGTCAACGATCTTTTCGGATTTCTGTGCAATATATAAATTTGGAAGGTGAAACACAAATCATCGAATCGTATGAGTATTTTGGTTGGATGGATATCGAATCATATCGCTACAAACGGTATAAAATTCTAGTTGTACCTAATCAACCCTATGCTACTATTATCGAAATTATTCAAGATTAAAATGCAAGATTCTTTTTCCTAGGAGTTTTTCTATTCCTAAATGTACAATCCGATAAAGTTTTTACTATGAATCATCAAAATAGCCATCTCAACTATTGCTTATATTATATTAAATATAAAAATTAAACATCCTGTAACATCTTTATAACCTAACATCACACTTCATTTCATGACGAAAAATCATATAAATTGCTTTATAAAGCCATTCTTTTTGATGAAAATATGACAATTTGTTTGCAATATCTATAATTATTTGATACAATGGTATCACTAAAGAAGGAGGATAAACCATGAACAAAACAGAATTAATTGCAGTTGTCGCTAACCGTGCACAAGTCACACAAAAAGTTGCTGAAGACGTATTACAAGCATTCACCGACACCGTCTCTGAAACACTCGGAAGACGTGGCGAAAAAGTTGTTGTCACCGGATTTGGAACATTTGAAGTAAGAAACCGTGTGAAGAGAACTGGTAAGAACCCAAGAACAGGTGAACTCATTACAGTTCCTGAACAAAAATCCCCTGCATTTAGAGCAGGTAAGCTCCTTAAGGAAGCTGTCAAGTAATCGTTTGACGTCAAAGGCATCTTTAAAAAGGTGCTTTTTTTCTTATATAATGGCTCTAAATCCCCATTTATCCACAAAAGTTGTGGGAAATGTTGACAAACCCACATGATAAAATAATAGTGGAAGGTGGTGTAATGATGAGTATTTTCATGAAAGCCGCAGAAAACGATTTAGAGTTTGTAAAACTGAATTTTACCCATTTAGAAATGGTGGATGAACGTAGAAAAAGCCTTTTACACTATGCTGTTTTAGGCTCAGCTATGGATGTCATTCATTATTTACTTGATATGGATATCAATGTGAACATGGTCGATGAACACGGTGAAACACCCTTGTTTGATTGTGCGAGAAAAGGAAAACTTGAGATTGCTAAACTTCTATTAACGAAATTTGCCAATGTCAATATTGAAAATCGTATTGGTGAACTTCCTATTCATCTTGCTGCCTTTAAAGGCAACATGGATATGATTAAGCTATTGATCGAATCTGGATCATTCTTAAACAAGAAGACCCAAGAAGATAGACTCCCAGTACATTATGCGATTTCTGGTGGACGTGTAGAGGTGGTTCCATTTCTACTCAAGGAGTCTAAACAATCATGGTTTATGAAGGATACCTACGGAAACACGCTTCTTCATCATGCAGCAAAAACGTCCAATGTTCAAATGCTTGATCTACTTTTAAATCAGAATTTAGATCCCAATGCCTTGAACTCACAATTTGAAACCCCTATTTTTAATGCAGTTCGCTTTGGTACGATTGAAACATTGCGCTTACTTTTAGCAAGTGATGCCTATGTAGATATTCATAATCGTCGTTTTGAAACTCCTGTGGATACCGCTATGATTTTCGATAAACAAGATGTGATCAAATATTTACAGGAATACATGTCAACTCCGAAATATGAACGCCTTGTACAAAAACAAGCCCTTTCCATCGCAGTACTCAATCGTGATCATGTATACTTAAGAAAACTGATTGAAAAGGCTACACCGATGAAAAAAGACCGTTTACAAAAAACAGCCTTGGATTACGCAAAAGAATACAATCTAGGACTCTGTGTGAACTTGTTAAGAGATGTTGAAGTGAACGGAAATAGTCAGTAAAATTATATATTGTTTATCCCAAAATGAAAAAAAATCTTCCAATTTGGAAGATTTTTATTTTAGTGAATTCTTTGCCCAAAGTTTAGGTTTTCTATGGACATCATAGATCCCCCAATGTTTTTCGGGTTCATCAGGTTGATTGGATCCTTTCCAAGGTTCATCAAAGGCCTCGAAGATAAACATGCTTACTTTTTCTTTCTGACTCCAAGCCATAATTTCATCGAGATATGCTTTTTGTGATTTTTCATTGGTTTCTTCCTTGATCATGGGACCATTGGACATGGTAGCCCAACCAAATTCTGTGAAAACAATCAGTTTGTTGGGATAGATCTTTTTTGTCTTTTGATAGTCCTCGATGGTGTACTGAACGGCATTTTTAAGTGATGTCTTTAACCAAACAGGATACGAATGAATCGAAATGAAGTCGACTTCTTTAGCAATTACTTGTCCATGTTCATGCCAGTTATATGCACCTTCACAAAAAGTGACAGGTTGACTGATCTTTGATTTTAAATACTTTGCATGCAACGCGATGGTCTTTGGGTCCATTAAATTGTGATGCCATGATGAGGTGTTTTCATTTCCCACAGAGGCTGCTAAGATGATGTCGCCATATTCATTGCATAATTGAGCAAGGAGATCAAGTTGATCGTAATTGGTTTTCTTATGTTCCTTAATGGCTTCATCAGAGTGTAAACCTCCCCATGGACAACTGGGATTACTGATTTCTCCTCTAGGCTCTACACCTACCATGACTTGAAGAGGAATCTTATGCTCTTTAATCACTTTTAAAACAGTCTTGGCATGCGTATAAGGATCATACATGCGAATATACTTAAAGTTTTTAGCGAGAAGTAATAAATCCTCTAAAACTTCCGCTTCCGATGGATATGTCTTGGTGCGTGGGCTTTGATTTTCCCGATATCCTGAATAACAAATTGCTTTAGCGTAGGGAAACATAGTAAAACCTCCTAGAATAGAAATAAAATGGCCAAGATGGAAATAGCATTTGATAAAATATGTACGAGAATAGGTACCACGATATTTCGTTTGTTTTTGAGATAAATAAGTCCAAAGACAAATCCCATGACGAAATATGAAAGTCCATTGATCAGTGCAGCTTGAATCGATGACTCACCAATGACATGGATCAGACCAAAGATGACGGTAGATGCTATTAATGCAAGTGAATCCTTCTTAATGAGTCCAAAGAGTGCTTTTCTAAAAATGAGTTCTTCAACCACGGGACCAATAAAGACTGCGGAGACAATCATGAGAATGGCTCCAGAAGATCTCACAGCTGAGATGATGATTTCTTGGTTGACTGCCTCATCAATTTGCATATTAAAAAGTTGTGATAAGAAGTTTGAACCATAGGATGAGACGATGTTGCCAATCCAAATATAAGCATAACCGATAATAATAGCTAAGAAAAGTTCATTTTTCTTTGGTTTTATTTCAGATAAATCCATTTTTAAATCTGGCTTTAAGAAATATAAAACACCAGGGATTAACACGAGATAGACTGCAAAATTAACAATGGACAACACAATAGGATCCATGATATCTTGAGGACCCTCAACTGTATAGTAATTATTGGAAAAAAATGTGGGTGGGACAAATTGGTCCTTTTCTTTATAAATTGAAATAGGTGTTTTTCCATCCCATGTGGTATTGACTGGATCTTGATCAATAATATCTTCTAAAACAATGATCGATAGAATATATTCTCCAGATAGGGGATCAACCGTATAGAGTAAATTTGAGTAACTCGGATTATCACGATTGACAAGAACAACAAATCCCATATAGGACTCTATTCCTACGACATCTTCGAGGTAAAGATCACCATATTGTTGATAAATATCTTCCTCGACAAGTGCAAGACCTGCTTGATCATCTTGGATAACTTTAAATACTATTTCATCTTTTGTATAGCTCTCAAAAAAGCCTGGAATATTCATGACGATGACATAAAATATAGAGGCTATCAAGTACATTACGACGACATAATAGAGTAAAGAGAAGATATACCCCTTTTTGTTAGGCTCTTCTTTTTTATCCTCTTTTTTCTTAGGTTCATCTTTAAAAATATCTTCAAATCGTATGATTTGTTTGTTGTTATCCATAGTATCACCTTTTTCTATTATAGCCTAAAAACGCTGAAAACATCCACTCAAAATGAATTTTGTGATAATATAGAATAAGACAATAAAGTTTGAGGTGGATGATGAAAAAGCTATTAATCGCAAGTCAAAATATGCATAAGATTAAAGAAATTAAAGCGATTTTTGGTGATACTGATGTCCAAATCATTTCTTTGAAGGATATAAATGATTTAGATGACGTTGAGGAAAATGGGACATCCTTTTTTGAGAATGCCTTGATTAAAGCTACTTATTTCGCCAAGAAACATCATATGATGGCACTAGCAGATGATTCTGGACTCATCGTTCATGCTTTAGGTGATCGACCAGGTATCTATTCAGCACGTTATTCTGGTCATGGTGATCATGCAAACAATGTAAAAGTCTTACATGAAATGGAAGGCAAAGAAGATCGTCGTGCTTATTTCATATCGTCCATTGTCATTGCCTATCCCAACGGTGAGTTTCGAGCTTATGAAGGTAAATTTGATGGCTTTATCGGGATTGAAGAACGAGGTCAACACGGGTTTGGATATGACTCTATCTTCTATTTACCTGAGTATCAAATGACTTCAGCAGAGATTGAACCTGAATTAAAGAACAGGATCTCTCACCGTGCTAAAGCACTAGCCCTTCTCAAGGAGGATCTTCATGAAATTATTGATCACCTCTGATGTCCATGGAAGAGAAAGTGAACTGATCGAGATTATCCAACGTCATCCTGAGGTCAATTATCATCTCAATGCTGGTGATATGGCCTTAGATCCCAAACGCTATGAGCGGCATCATATCATTTCTGTCAAAGGAAATAACGACTTTGGTATCGATTTACCCTACGAAAGAATTCTTGATCTCGAAGAAAAAAAGATTCTACTCGTTCATGGTCATCTAGAACATGTCAAATTTGGTTTAGAACGACTGAAACTAAAAGCGAAGTTGCTTCAAGCAGATATCGTTATTTTCGGTCATACCCATGAGCGCTATCTCATGGTTGAAGAACATATTTTATTTATTAATCCAGGGGCTTTAGGCGATTATCATCAATCCTATGCGATTTATGATGATGGTCAAGTCACCTTCTATCAGAGGTAATTATGGAACATCATGATTTAATTCAAGAAAGAGCGAGTCAAGCATTTAAAGTCAAGAAAGAAGATGTCATCGTCAAACATCGACTGATGGGTGGAATGAGTCACTTGACCTATCATATCGAGATTCATGGAACTGATTATACCTATCGTGTCATTGGAAAAGATGGAAATCTATTTGTCGATCGCAAAATAGAAAAAGCAAATCTTGAGATTATTCGTCCATTGAATCTTAACAATGAGACAGTTTATTTCGATGTTGAAACAGGTGAGAAGGCTGCGAAGTATGTTGAAGGAACCGTCCTTACACAACTCGATTTTAAAGAACATTTAGACGAAGTTGCACAAGCGCTAAAGACGCTCCATCAAACCAAATTAGAACCAGCTTCTGATTATGGATTAGAGAGTAGACTTGATCTATATGAAACATTTACTAATATTCGCTCAGAGTTGTATCTTGATTTAAAGAGCAAATGGTTAGAAATCTATCACAATGAACGCAAAAATCAACCTAAAGTCTTTTGTCATGGTGATGCACAACGATCCAATATCGTGATTGGAGATTCCCTCTATCTTCTTGACTGGGAATATGCGGGTTGGAATGAGTTTTATTATGATATTGCCTCATTTGGCAATGTGCAATTCGAAGATGCTTTACTATTGCTCGATCATTATCTAGGTAGAAAAGCGACAAAAGAAGAAGCCAATATGGTTCGCTTTTATCGTATGTTTCAAGCACTGCAGTGGCATCAAGTGGCAACACGTAAAGATATGATTGGACTCTCTGAAGTGCTTCATTTTGATTTTAAAATGCTTGCTGAAAAGTACCTAAATTTGGCGTTACGTCTCTATACTGAAATCAAGGGATGATGTGATGCGTCTTTCTGATATTTTAAAGCTTCCCAAAGAACCGCATAGTCTCTCAATCATTAGAGACTTTTTAGAACAACCGCTTAGTCATACTGACTACCAAGCGGCTTTTAGTCGTTTCTTTGATATCGCTTTAACCCTAGGGGAATATGAAATGGTTTTTCGTGAAGGAGAAAAGGTCTTAAAAGACATTGAATTACAAGCTCCTACACCCTATGGTGAATCCATTATCAAGCACTTAATTGATGCATCTTTACAGCTCGGTAAGTTTGATGATACCAAACGTTATGTCGAACTAAGAAAAGAACGTCTCCCCGTGATGAAACAGTATCTATCACGGCTCGACGAGATCCTTTATAAGAAAGCACTCCATCTACCTTATCTTGAGGATGTTTTATATGTCTTAAAAGACGTCATTCCTGATCAAGTCAAAATTTATTGCCATCAAGAACTTTTTAATATTTACAAAAATGATTTTCAGGACGAAATGGCTCTCAATCAACTCTATGAGTTGTATAATTTTGATCTTCAGCATCATTATATTTTGGATGAACTAGAATTATTAATTCGACTCGAACGCTTCGATGAAGTCATCCAAAAAGCACTTAAAGAACTAAGAGAAAATCAGACCATCAAGGTTATCAAACCTCTTTTTCAGGCATATATGCTCAAAGAAGATTACCATAAAGCATCCACACTTGAAGCTGAATATGAAAGTCAAATTGATGAATCTGAGGATCTTTTTAAAAAAGCGATGATTGAAATGATCATTCAGCTCTATCAAAAGCTCGATAATAAACCATCACTTGATTATTACACCAAGAAACTCAAAGCACTACAAAAAACTCTCGACAAAAAACCACAGAAAATAGAAGAGATTAAACCTAAAGAAAAAGATGTCGTTATCATTGAAAAGATCCCTGAAAAGGAGATTTCACATAAACATTTTCTTGAGCATTTAGAGATTGCTCATGATTTGATTATTTTTGCTGAACTGATTGATGATAAACTTCCCCTTAGGGAATATTTAAGACAATTCTTCATTCAAGTCGATACGCATTTGCATGCATCAGAAATGGTGTTATATCTTAAGGATGAATCCCCTAATCTCTTTCATTATAAAAAAGAAAGACTTTATGATAAAACCCTTATCAAACCACTGATCGAAGATTCCATCATCGAGCACATCTTGAATTCTAGTGAAGAAATCATTGAAGAAACACGAGTTCTTCGTTTTACGAAAAATATCATTACTCAAAAAGACTACGCAGAAGATTTTTCTTTTGTCTATGGTTTTCCAGTCGGTGATGAAGGCGTGTTTTTAGCGCATTACAAAGATCAAATTAACGATCCAGGTCAATACTATGATCTTTTAAAACTAATATCTTCGATTCTATTTAGCCATATTAAAGAAGAAAAACGATTATCAAAATTAAAGCAGGAACAACGTTTTTATCGTGATGTCTTGAATGCGCCTATTCTTGCCTACCGAGAACTCACAGAACATAAATCGACCTATAATGATCAAGCACAACATCTATTTCATATCGATAAACATCATCATCTTGAATTATTCTTAAGAGATGTGTCCTATGAGCATATCAAAGAATATAAGGAAGTTATTCAGCGTTTATTGACAAAACCAGGTGAAACTAAAGAAATACGCTATCGCTATCAAGAGCATTATATCTTAGAAAAGATGTACGGATTGAAGATAGGAGATGAACATATTATTATGAGTATTTTTGATGATGAAACCAAAGATGTCGATCAAGTGAAAACATTGATTGAAAAAGCAACGATTGATCACGAAACAGACTTACCTAATCGTTTAGCGCTCAACGAAGGGTTTGAAGAATCGATCAAAGATAAAGCGAGCCTTCTTTTGATTGAACTTGATGAACAACTCAAACATATCTATGGTCATGAAGATATGCTCTTGTATTTTAAAGAATTCAGTCAACACACCAAAAAATACTTTAGCGAAGGTGTGACTTATCGCTATGACTTTAACCAACTCCTTGTCATTCTTCCTTATAACGATATACGAAGTGTTACCAAAATCATTAAAGAGTACATCAGATATTTGGATGTCTATGAATCCAAAGTTCTCCGCTTTGAAAAATTTAAAGTCAACATGGGAATTTTACGCTATCCTGTCGTGACGATTGAAAAAAATATGGATAAGATTATTCGCTTTTTAGATATTGCTTTAGAAAAAGCGAAGCGAGATAAAGAAGAAAAATATGTATTTTTCGTCTATCGTGATTATGAGGATGAGCTTTTTGAACAACAAGTCATCGATCATCTCAACGTAGCCATCGAAGAAAAATCACTAGGTTTAGTTTTTAATCAGATCACAGACATTAAAAAAAATCGAGTATGGCAATATGAAAGTGAACTTGCACTTCTCAATCTTTCCATCGATACTAAGTATTTGTTACAAATTGCGAAAAAGCGTCATCGTTTAATCGATTTAGAAAGATTTCATATCAAACAAGTCTGTGAATTCTTAGTCGAACTTGAAAAGAAAACAGAGCGTTTGATCAAGATTACTATTCCTGTTTCGAAAGAAACATTTTTAGATTCATCTTTTAATTCTTACCTTTTAGGTCTTTTAAAGGAATATGGGATTCCTTATGAATTTATTCGGATTAAATTTGATATGGAACTAAGACCCTCCCATTATGCAACACAAATACAAGAACTGATTGATCGAGGAATCGCACTTGATACAACCTCTTTAGATATGGCTTTATCATACCCCTTCCATGCACTTCATGTCGATATCAAAAAAGAATCTGTGAAGTGGAACAGTTATATCACCAAACTCAAAGAACTATTAGAAGGCTTTCATATGGCCCTTGTCGTGCGTGGTGTTAAAACAAAAGAACAAAAGGAATTCTTGGAACGGTTAGGACTAAGTTACTTAGAAGGAGCATTCTATAAGCAATTACCTGCTCCAGTTTTGATTCAAAAGATTAAGGAGTCGTTATGAGTTTAGAAGCTTTAAAAAACCATGTCGTTGCCATGGAAAAAGATGAAAAGAATAGTTTTAGCTATCGTGCTGCTGCGTCTTTTTCTATGCTTGAACACATCGATTTAATGGTCAATCGATACCTTAAAGAACCCCAAACTGAAAA
This sequence comes from Acholeplasma sp., assembly GCA_003605085.1. GTDB lineage: Bacteria > Bacillota_I > Bacilli_A > Acholeplasmatales > Acholeplasmataceae > Peloplasma. Next base: position 9,918 of record QZKD01000033.1, read on the forward strand.
AGGAGCAATTCTTTTAGATGTTTTTGGGATGCTACAAGGTTTGTTTGTTGCTATTGATGCTCTTTATGACTTAGCGATTGGTTTAACGCAATTTAAGTATCATGTGAACGTGAACTCCAATCCTGTCTTGCATGAACTTAAATACATCAGAAATGACATTGTAGGTCATCCTACAAACCGCACATATCCTTCAGGGGGTACGGGATTCTCAATGTTATCTGCAGGTCATCTATCTAAGGAAAAATTTAGTTATCACACCTATGTTTTTGAAAAAAACAAGCTAGAGATTAAAACAAAAGAGGTTTATTTGAAACCTTTACTCGATCAGTATCTCGTTGAAAAAGATCGTATCTTAAAAGATATATTGAGTTATCTTTCTCATGCTGATGTGAAAACTAGCATCCCTGAAAGCATTGCAGGTCTTTATGAAACACTCAATCTTGAATCACTCCATGAAATCATTGATAAATTCATCGAAGAATATCATATTGAAAAAGATTCAAATCACCGTTTTTTATGGCGTGCATCGCTTGTGGAAACATGCATAGGTTGGCATGAAAGTGATGTTGAACTTAATCAGTTGGTTGAATATTTTGCCAAAGTCCAAGTGGAAAAACTTTATGTCATCGCCCTTGATCTAGAAAATCGTAAAGGGATGGATCTTTATACACCACTACCGAGAGTCCTGCTATCTTTTTATAAATTCATTCGCAAGAATGAACGATATGCTGTAGAGTTACTACGCAATATTCATGACTTTAAGCATCCCTTAAGAGATAGTGACTTGATGGCTTTATTTAGTTTAAATCCACCTAAAGATTCGTATAAGTTGTTGACATTTTTGAAAGAGCAAACCGATGAAAATAAAGCATACTTAATCGGTTCTGCTTTGAAAGCATATCGACCAAAAAAGTAGGAAACGAAATGAAATCTATGGTATAATATTTTGTGAGGTGAAGAACATGGCATGGAGCAATGAAACCTATTTAATTGGTGAAAAAGTAAAAGTAGATGGCGAAAAAGGATTTGGAGTAATCACACGTATTGATCTTCCCAGAGGGTTAGTGTATGTATTATTTAGACGCATGAGAGAAGAAGCATATCCTTATCCTGAAGCATTTGAACAAGGGAAATTAAAGTGCGAGGTCGTCCACAAAAAGTAACACTGAGTGTTGCTTTTTTCATATGAGAAGATTCTTTCATTTTTGGAAAACCTTTTTCCTCATGGTATGGGAAATCATTCGATCGATGAAAACTATTCGCGGTCTTTTCGCACTTTTCATCAGCTACATGCTTTTTCACGGGTGGGCTGTAATATTGTTGCTTATCGGAACACTCATTACAAATCCTTTATGGATAGCAATTGGAACGACAGTGATCCTTTTCTGGTTTGGTCCAGGAACTCCTATTATTCCCTTAATCATCATTGTTGCCTTTTTTATAAAACGTTATATTCTTCTTGATAAAAGCGAGCGAATCCATTTTCGCACTTTATGGAAAAAACTCAATGAAAAACAAAATAATGGATAGTAAAAACCATTTTCACTCAAAGAATGGAAGACAAGTAAATGAAAAAAATGTGTTCTAAATGTGCAGAAATATTTCAAAGCCTATTTTCAATCCACGAGAAAATTTCACTTAAACATTCTTATAAATTGCTTTCTATATTAGCTATAAGCAATTTCATACTCCTTATGTTTTGGGCAATAAATCCGTGGATGTGGTCAGGATTGACTGGACTCATCTTTGATGTTTTGGTTGGATTATATTTATTCATCAGTTTCTTAGGCGTGACATCAACGCTTATTAAGCGATTCAATGATGCCAATATTCATCCAATCAACGCACTGGTTTATCTGGTATCGATGATGAGTATAGCCATACTTATCCGACTTAGAATCTGGTCATCGATCACGATAGTTATCCTTTTGGTCGTATTTTTTTTAAGTCATTTTTATCTTTTGATGCTTGTCATGATGCCTACGAAAGAAAATATCCAAGATATAGATCACATCAAACTATGAAATGTCCAAAAGAATTTCTCACAAGATACTCCATGGTATATTAAACGTAATGAAACGATAGAAGGGTGGATTTTTATGTTATATCAATCATTCGAATTAAAAAATATAAAATTAAAAAATCGCGTAGTCATGCCACCGATGTGTATGTATAGTGCTGAAGAAGATGGGAAAGTACAACCATTTCACTTGGTGCATTATGGGAGTAGAGCGGTAGGTGGTGTTGGTCTCATTATTCAGGAAGCTACAGCGGTAAAACCTAATGGAAGAATTACTGAAAATGACTTAGGTATTTGGAGTGATGAACACGTCCCTGGACTGAAGAGTATTGTGGATACTATTCATGCTATGGGTGCTGTTGCTGGAATTCAGATTAACCATGCAGGTAGAAAAGCAAAATCTGGAATAGTGATAGGACCATCCGCCGTAGCCTATGGTGGAGATTATGGTGTTCCAAAAGAAATGACTATAGAAGATATTAAAGAAGTTATACAAGCATTCAAAGATGCAGCACGTCGTGCTGATCAAGCAGGTTACGATTTACTTGAAATCCATGGTGCACATGGATATCTCATCTTTGAATTCTTATCACCTATCTCTAATAAGCGCACAGATCGTTATGGTGATGGCAAAATCTTCTTGAAAGAAGTCGTTGAAGCTATCACAACCGTATGGCCGAAAGAAAAAGTACTTGCCCTTCGAGTTTCAGCCAATGAATACGTTCAAGGTGGGGTCACTCCAGAAATGATAAGTGAAGCGATCCATGCGGTTAAAGATTTAGGCATTGATCTTATTGATGTATCTTCGGGTGGGAATGTGCTGGTTAAAATCAATGCCTATCCCGGATACCAATTAGAACTTGCTAGAAAAGTGAAGAGTTTGACCCAATTGCCTGTCATCGGTGGTGGGCTTATCACAGATCTTAAAATGGCTGAACATGCCATCTCAAGAGGGGATGCCGATCTGATCTATTTAGGAAGAGTGTTGCTTAGAGATCCTTATATTGTCATCAATCAAGCAGCTGAATTGGGAGTAGAAATTGAGTATCCGAAAGCCTATTTACGTGGAAAGAAATAATCGTGTGATTTTTATGTAAAGATGACCAACCATAGGTTGACTCATCTTTTTTTTACTGTTATTCTACAATTGAAAGAAATCTATATGATTTTTGAGGTGCTAAATGGCCATTTTCATTTTAGGGATCGCATTTGTTATCATGAGTATGTACATACTTTTCGTGTATGTTTATATTCCAAGAAAGTATACGATTCCTATCGAAGGAACTATTATTGATTATGAAGTCACTCAACTTGATGAAGGATTAACCTATACGGCAAGAATTGTCTATGAAGATCCTTATAGTCATGAAACAAAGGAAACCATGTCAAGTTATGCACTCCCACTGGAAAAACATACTCCCCAAACAACCACATTACGCTATCAAAAAAGGTTCAAAAGTGCTGATATTCTTGAAGAAGATTCACCTTATATTTTGACGTCATTAGCATTATTGGTTGTAGGGGTTATCATGATTCTACTTTATACTGGAGGTTACCTATGATTAGGCCATATCAACCATCTGACTGTCATTTCATATCTTCATGTGACATGACCTTTGATCAAAACAATGCATATGTTTGGCTTGTGAATCACAAAATTGTAGGGTATCTTCTCGTCTCTCTTGTCGACTCTGGTATCTATATCCACGATTATGTTCAAAAAGATCATTCTCATCCTAAGTTAGATATTGAATCGCTCGTGAAAGAACTTCATCAAGCCTTTGGACAAGAAGACATCTACTTCATTCATTTAAATTAAACATTTCATGTATCAATCGAAAGAGGATCCACTGAATACTCTTTTTTTTATTCACTTTGATAGGTTGAATATGGTAGAATATGTACACAAGATCATAAGGGGAACGACTTAATGAAACAGAATAGAAATCATGAATATCATGCTGAAAAAACCAAAAGATTGGCACGCCTTTACGCAATGATCGGGTATCCACTTAAGGATGAATCCATGGCTTTGCAAGCTATCACATGCTCTAATTTTGCTAAGGAGTATAACGATTGCTCAGAAGACAAAATCTATGAGCATGATGGACTCGCTGTTGTAGGAGATGCCATCTTAAAATCCGTCTTATCGATCGATGTCTTTCTAGCGGATAAAACGATTACCGAAGGCAACTTAACCGATCAAAAGAAAGCGATTGAAAACAATGCAGCACTTCAATCTTTAGGGATTCAGATGAATTTACCAGACATTTTATTTTATGCAAACACAGATCTTCAAGGCAAGAAAAAGATTGCGACGGCTGTTGAAGCTATCATAGGTGCGATTTATTTTAGTCATGGATTTGATGCATGTATCGACTTTATCCATCGCTATATGCCATATTCATCCATCATTGAGTAGGACACATATGAAACTCATCATTCTTATTGGACCCCATGCAGTGGGTAAAATGACCGTTGGTCAATCTCTTAGTCAAAAGACAGGTATACCATTATTTCATAATCATGTGAGCATCGAGCTCTCCACTGAACTTCTTGGATTATTTAATGCTAAACAAATGGCACTATCGAATGCACTTCGTGAAGTGATCTTTGATCATGTGTCAAAAGCACAACAAGAAGGATTAATTTTCACTTTTATGTGGGCATTCGATGAAAAAGCAGATGAAGAATACTTAAATCATTTAGAGAATCGTTTCAAAGATCAGGGAGCAGAAGTCTACTATGTCGAACTTGAAGCAGATAAAGAGGTTCGTTTTGAACGAAATCATACAGAGAATCGTTTAAAGCATAAAGCGACCAAACGAAATCTTGACTTAAGCAATCATTTATTTAAAACATTGGAAGAAAAACATCGACTCAACTCTCTTCCGGGGGAAGTCAAAAAAGAGAATTATCTAAAAATCAATAATACACATCTTGAACCTAATGAGGTTGCTGATCAAATTATTCATTACTTTAGATGGAATTAGAGGGATATCTATGCGTAAAAATTTAGGCATTTGTTTAACAGGTGGCGGAGCCCGAGGTGCGTATCAAGCGGGAGCACTAAAAGCACTAAATGAAGCCAACATACTTTCTCATGTGAATGCTTATGCAGGCACATCGATTGGTGCAGCTAATGCAGCATGTTTAGTATCTTCCTCTGTAAAAAAATTAGAAGATATTTGGTTTAATATACCTGATGATGCACTGAAACACGAAAAACCACTTTTATCTCGATTGCTTGAAGATAAATTAAAAGCCATTGATCAAGGAATTTATTCAATGGATACCTTTTCATCAATCATGATGAAATCCATTAATCAAGAAGCACTGTCAAAAAAAAGGGTCTATGTCACGGTGTCTGATGGTGGTGATGAATCGAAAGGTTTGATGGAACTGATCAAATCATCCTATCGACATTATATGCGTAAAGACTCCAAAGTTATTTATCTACCCCTTGATGAATTAACGCAAAAAGAATCCCATAAAGCCGTTGTTGCTTCTTGTTCGATCCCTGTCATTTTTCCTGCTGTAAAAAACCAACATAAAAAATACTATGATGGTGGTGTTTTTGATAATATCCCCATTAAACCACTCATTGCTCATGGATGTGATGAGATCATCATCATTCATCTCAACCGAACGTTATTTTTCAAACCTGAAGATCATCCCGAAGCGAAGATTTGGGAAATTAAACATAAAGGAAGCTTAGGCAATGTGCTCGATTTTTCCAAAGCACATGTGGAAAAACTCTTCAATTGGGGTTATGAAGACGCTAAGGAATTTCTAAAAGAATATACTAAGTAAAAGAAAAAGAGGATATCATCATCATGATAAACTCTTTTATTTTTTCTTACTGATAGATTTTGATAGATTCTATCTGCATGTCAAATGGAAGATCTTGATCGACGATTTTTCCGCCATACCAACCACCCACAGCCAAATTCATAATGAGATAAAAAGGTTGGTCGAAAGGCCATTCATCTGCCGTGTCACCTGCTACCTTTCTCACTCTAAAGAATTCTATGTCATCGATTTGAAACGATAAATATTCTTTCGTCCAAATTAGGATATAATCATGAAATGTTTGGGAAGCATCCTTGACACTAATTTTTGTTCCCTTATCGTTTCCTTTGCGGTGATTATAGGTTTGTGTGTGAATGGCACAGGTGATGATGCCAGGTCGATTTCCTGCGAATTCGACAAGATCAATTTCACCACATTGTGGCCATTTAACAAACCCTTTTTGTGCACCCATGAGCCATAATGCTGGCCATGCTCCACGTCCAGTTGGCATTTTGGCACGAATGATGAGTTTCCCGTATTGGTATTCAAATTTACCCCGACTATTTAAGCGCGCTGAACGGTATTTGCATGATTCACCTTCGTGAATCGTCGCTTTAAGCGTCAATTTTCCATCTTTAATGAATGCATGATCAGAATCATCTACGTAACATTGGGATTCGTTGTTTGCCCATTTTTCTCCGACTTCTAGTGTCCAAAGGGTGCGATCAATAGATCCTACTTGCTTAAAATCTTGATGATATATGAGTTTCGTCAATTCCATAGTAACCTCCAAGTTGTTCCAAAAAACAGTATAACACAAAATGATATCGATACTATACTTTCATGATAAGATTATAGATGAGAAACACGATAAATTATCGAAAATATCATGTCATAATGACATATAGGAGATACTATGTATATGAATATTTTTCCCGCAGTGAAAAAGATTGAAATGGATCAAAGAAAAACACATGATTGGCAAAAACAGTATGATATTGATCCAAACACGGTCTCTATTGAAATGATTGAACGTTTTTCGTTTCTAAAAGTTTGTGATAAAACATCAAATAATCCCAAAATCGATGTTATCAAGGATAGTATCTTCAATGAAGAAGCATATCAAATCATCATAGAAGAAAAAAACATTACACTTCGCTATTCGACTGAAAAAGGCTTGTTTTATGCCTTCATAACACTCGAACAATTGATGCATGATAAGAACCATCTTAGCCATATATCTTGCTTAGTTCTAGATGATGAACCTGAATTACCCATCAGAGGATTTATGCTGGATATATCACGTAATAAGATTCCTTCTACAAGTACAATCAAACGATGGATTGATCTTATGGCTAGACTAAAATATAACCATTTTGAATTATATGTTGAAGGGATGAGCTTCCTTTATCCTTCTTTTCAAGAAACGTATGATTTGAATCAAACACCGCTCACGCAAGAAGAATTTTTAGAACTGCAACGTTATGCGAAGAAGAACATGATTGATTTAGTACCTTGTCATAATGGTCTTGGTCACATGTCGGAATGGTTGACTAAATTTCCTGATTTAGCAGAACTACCCGAAGGCATGTTTATGTGGGGAGCGTATCGAAAAGCATCTACACTCAATCCATTATCTGAAGATAGTTATACTTTCGTCAAAACGCTCTATCATGATGCCATAGAGGGCTCGATATCCCCGTTCTTCCATATGAATTTAGATGAACCCTATGAACTTGGACATGGCAAAAGCAAAGAAAAAGCAAAAGAAGTTGGCGTAGGACAGGTTTATCTTGATTATCTCCTAAGATTATATGAACTTATCCGTTCATGGGGAAAAACGCCTTTGGTTTGGGGGGATGTCCTGAATCATCATCCTGAAACGCTTGAAAAATTACCTAAAGATCTCATTTTTGTCGACTGGGGATATGATTATGACTATCCATTTTATGACACACTAAAAAGATTATCTGCAAAAAATGTCAAATTTATGGCAGCTCCTGGGACTTCCTCTTGGAATAGTATGAGTGGACGAAAAGATGACATGATCCATAATATAGAAGAAGCGTGTCACTGGACCAAAGTATTCAATGGTTTAGGAATTTTACTCACCGATTGGGGTGATAATGGTCACTGGCAACAAGATATCATCAGCTATCCAGCTCTCATTTTTGCTGGACTAGAATCTTGGCGTCGCCATTCTCAAAATAGACATAGCATAAAAAATATCTTAAATCTATGGTTTGAAGACAAGACTGAAAGTCTAGGTAAAATTCTCTTAGATTTAGGAACCTATGAACAGTATCAACCCGAGTATTTAAGCAATCGCACGGTGTTGATGGATCTTATGATACTCCATCGACTTGTGGATAAAAATGAGCTTAAATCATCTTTTTCCTCAGTGATGAAAAATCATCCATTTAACAATATAAAGATATATCAACAACTCACTCTTTGGATCAAAGAGATAAAAACAAGACGTTTGATGGTCACACTCAGCCCTTCATTCGATTGGGTATCTGAACAACTAGATCTCACGATAATGATGTTAGAAACGATGTTCGATTTTATCGTCTACTTCAACAAAGAACTTGATCTCTCAGAAAAAAGCATATTGCATGAAAAACTTAAATATCAACTACCGCTATTGATTAAAACGTATCAGCATGTTTGGTTAACCTCTAATAAACGAGGAGGATTGATTCAATCAATCGAATCTCTAGAACTCATGAAAGAATTCATTTTTATTGAGTAGAAATCATTGACCGATAAAAGATGATCAAGATTTCACGGGCATACTTTTTTTCCTCATGTTATTATACCCTTGGAAGGTGACTTATGGAGACCATTGAACGATTCAACAAAGCCCTAGAATACATTGAAGCACACTTAACATTAACGATTGATGAAAATGAGATCGAACGAATTACACTCTGCCCGTCAGGACTTTTTTACCGGATGTTTCCTATCTTATCTGGAATTACCTTAAGTGATTACATCCGAAGAAGAAAGCTATCTTTAGCAGGTCTAGAACTGTTAAAGACAAAGAAAACAGTGACAGAGATTGCCCTTGATTTCGGGTATGATTCCCCTGATGCTTTTTCATTTGCGTTCAAGCAGCTTCACGGGATGAGTCCAAGTGCTGCAAGAAAAGGGGAAACATTAATGTTTGTCCCTAAGATGACCTTCACCATGAGTTTGAAAGGAGAGATGAGTATGAAATATATGATTTTAGAAAAAGAAGCATTTACAGTTGTGGGAAAATCGATCAAAACGACGCAAGAAGATAACATGAAGAATCAAACAATCGCAAAGTTTTGGCAAAAGACCAATCAATCCACATTGCCTAAAGTTATATGTGAGATATCTCCAAACACCCCCTTTTTAGGTGTCTGTTATGGGATGGAAAGTGATGGAAGTTTCCGCTATCTTATTGGTGTAGATGCAAAAAGAACGGTTGAAGATCTAGAAAGTATTGAGATTCCTAAAGCGACATGGGCTGTCTTTGAATCGATTGGACCCATGCCAGAAGCAATTTTGCATGTTTGGAAGAAAATCTATGAGGAATTCTTCCCTTCATCGGGCTATCGACATGCAGGAACACCAGATTTTGAGAGTTATCCCGAAGATGGTTCATCTCGTAAAGACTATCGTGCTGAAGTTTGGATTCCCATTGTAAAAAATGAATAATTAACAAAAGAGATGTCCCAAGCGCTTGCTTGAGACATCTTTTAATTTTCTTCGATTGTAAAATAGATACCACGTGTAATGATGCGTTTGGTTATGTCCGCGATCTCATGGACAGATTCTTTCATGCCATGCGTCATCCATTGTCTTAATATTCCAACAAATGAATTGAGAACCGAAATATAATAATACTCCATTTGAATTGGGTTTTTGTTTCCTTTAGGTCTGTTATAGAGGTTTTGAAATGCTGATCGGCCTAAATTGTATACTTTTTCTAGGAAAAGTGGATCAGCATTTTGAATAAGAAGCAAGTGAAAAAGTTCTTTATACTGTGCAGATAACTCATAGATATCCAAAAATATCCGATCAGCAAAATACGTTTTATCCTTTTCTGAACGCTTTAATATTACAAATATATCAACCCATAATTCACGTTCGAGGTGCTCAACCAAGTCATTGACACCTTGAAAATGTGCATAAAACGTCGTTCGATTGATTTTGGCTTCATAACAGAGTTCCTTAATCGTAATGTCACTTTTCGGTTTTTCTTTGATTAAGCGATAAAGGGCTTGTTTCAGCATTTCATACGTCACACGTACGCGGTGATCCATCGTTTCTGGATTCATTGCATCATCTCCTCAACTTCATCTTATCACAACATCGAATACAATAAACAACACAATGTTGAACATATAGGCTTATTGTTGCTTATTTCACATCAATTGTCTTGCAAAGTGATGGATAAACGAACACTGTGCATAGGTTTGTATTCTATAAAGATGATTTTTAAAAACGTATCGGGTGTAGATCATATCTATATCATTAAACTGAAGATAGGAGGTGTATGTATGAAACATAAATTAACTTGGATCGTGATTGTGATATTGGTTATCGGATCCATTCTTTTTATGGGATCCATCAATGTTAATTATGACTTAAAAAAATACTTACCTAAAGATACAGCACTTGTGGAAGGAATCGATCTTTATGAGAACCATTTTGGGACATCATCCTATATTGTTTTGATGGTTGAAGATCTTACACTTGGTGAAAGTTTGGCACTTTATGATGATCTACTTACAACAGAAGAAGTTTCATCGATTGACTTTATTCCATCCGTGTTAAATCCATTCACCTATGCTTCTTTTTTATCTTCGGTTGATCTTACGACAGCAAGCATTATCCAAGGTCAAATGGATACGATGATGGGGCTAGGACTTTCTTTTGAGGAAAGTTTTTATCAGGTTGTGATGAGCTTACCTGATGAAGCCAAAGAATCCTTTCTCACTTCCCTAGATCAATATCAACAGGGCAATGATTGGCGAATGACACTTACGCTTTCCATTAAAGCCAGTGATCCAAGTCTTGATGGTGTTATTGATCAAATTGAAACAAAGATTGAAACGACTGAAAGCCCTTATTATCTCACAGGAGGTTTGATGTCAACGCGTTTCACCAGACAAGCCATCGAAGGGGAAATCATGAAAATCACATGGATTATTATCCCCTTGATTCTCATCATCTTATTACTGATGACACCTTCATTTGCAGATCTTATCGTCTTTATCATCGTCAGTGGGGTTGCTATTATCATCAACTTGGGAACCAATGCACTTCTTCCTGATGTGTCATTTATCACCCAATCGATGGCGATAGCGCTTCAACTTGCTATCTCGCTTGATTATATCATCTTCATTGTTCACCGTAATCACGAAGATCGAAAAGAAGTAACTGATCCAACACTTCGCATTCAGACGACACTTTCTCACGTAAAATCGCCAGTTATCGCGTCTGCACTCACGACTGCGGTTAGTTTTTTAGCACTTATCTTTATGCGTTTTTCTATCGGAATGGATATCGGTATAGTCTTTATGAAGGCGGTTATATTATCCGTATTATCATCACTTATCATCGGACCTATGTTGATTCGAGGACTGGATTTGTGGATTGAAAAATCGAAACATCGTGTCTTTATTCCGCGTTTCAGTGCTTTTGCACGATTCGTTTACCGTTTTCGTTTTGTTTTCCTCGTCACCTTTTTACTATTGATTGCTCCTGCATATTATTTTCAATCACACAATCAGTTTATTTATGGTGAATCTTCGTTGACTGGCAGTGAAGGATCTTCTTATTATGATGACGAACAAGAAGTGGTTAAGAAATTTGGTTATCATACCCAAATGGTCATATTGATGGAAGAAGATGTCATGAAAGAATCATCACTTATGACTTTATTGTATCAAGATACATCGCTTCCTATTCAATCCATTTCTGGTTATCCTTCGTTGTTTAATCTCACATCAGATCCACTTATTCTAAGCACGTTGGAAGGAAACTTCCATCAGGATGGTTGGGCAAGAATTATTCTTGATTTAAATATGCCTGAAGAATCCGACGAGTCATTTACTCACTATCAAACCATTCTCAATCATCTTCAAACGCTTGAATTATCAAATGCTTACGTCCTAGGGTCTACTTCAGCAGCAATCACCATCAAGGACGTCATTGAAGATGACTATCTTTTTGTAAATCTGATTGCTTTAGGCTTGATAATGATTGTCATTTTTGTCACATTCAAAAATTTGCTATTGCCCATTATATTGCCATTAGTCATTGTCACGTCCGTATTTTTAGCGATGTCTATTCCCTATTTGATCGGAGATCCGTTATCCTTCTTAGGATATTTAATCGTGTCAACCATCTTGTTGGGGGCAACCATCGATTATGCCATTTTATTTACGAAACGCTATATTGAAATCAGAAAATCGAAATCTGCTCATGAATCGATTCAAATGGCCATCGGTGATACAGCTCCATCCATCACGACATCCGCCATCATTTTTGGGATAGCAGGATTATCCGTTGGTGTCATCTCATCAATATTAACCATCAAGCAGATCGGTCTACAAATAGCATTAGGTGCTTTCTTTGGAATGCTGACAGTTTTAGTGCTTTTACCACAGCTCATCTATATTTTTGATAAGTGGATCGTCAAATCATCCATTTAGTCATCTCTTTTCATCTTTGATGAAGCGAAGCGGAAAGAATTCTATTTCTCTTCGCTTTTTTTATTGTGCAAAACAATCTAAGAGATGATACAATATTACTATAATGTTAACAGACAGCATGAGGTCGTTATGAAATTAATCGCACATCGAGGATTATCCTCGAAAGCACCTGAAAACACGATGCCTGCCTTTGAACTTGCCGGTAAAGAACAACGGTTTTATGGCATTGAATGTGATATTCACGAAACAAAGGATCATCAATTTGTCATCAGTCACGACGGTGATCTAAAAAGAATGACAGGTTTTGAAATCTCAATTCAAGATTTAACCTTAGAAGAGGTTCTAAGTTATACAATCAATTCTGGGAAAAATATAAAACAATATAAAGATCTTAAAATTCCACGGTTTGAGGAAT
>QZKD01000020.1 GCA_003605085.1 Acholeplasma sp.
GCTCCTTTTTCATCTTAATTAAGCATTAAACTTCGATAATCGCGTCTGTTGGGCAAACTTCTTGGCATGCACCACAGTCAATGCAAATATCTTCATCGATGACATAAATGTCGCCTTCAGAAATGCAATCTACTGGGCATTCAGCCTGGCAAGCGCCGCATGCGATACAAACATCGGTAATTCTTCTTGGCATAGAAATATCCTCCATACGTGTGGTATAGTATTATTTTAATGGAAGATGTCAAGAAATTCAACCTATCATGATGATTATGTTAATTTTTATGACTCAATTTAGAAACATTCGTTTTTACTACCGTAAAGGCTTAAGTGCACCTGACCAAAGGTTGACTTGATCAAAGAGTGTTTTGAGATTGTTTTGATGGATGGCTTGAGGTTTAAAGACAGACCAGTTTTCAAAATCGGTGAACATGTTTAGTGCAACATGGGTTCTCACATCAGCGATCATCAGTTCTCCCAAAATCCCTCTTAAGTGTTCAGCTGCTCTTGCTCCACCGACAGATCCATAGGAAACAATCCCTGCTGCTTTGTTATTCCAGGCATCTCTAGCACTATCTAAAGCATTCTTAAGGGATGCGGTGATACTGTGGTTATATTCGGCGACCACGAAGATAAAACCGTCGAATGTCTTCAGCTTTTCATTCCACTTTGTTACTGGATCTTGATTGTCACTTTCACCCAGAAGTGGGAGTTTGAAGTCTTTGATGTCAACGACTTCATAATTGGCATCTCCTCTTGAATCGGCGTATGCTTTCAACCAGTCTGCGACTTGTGGGGATACACGCCCTTCTCTTGTGCTCCCAATGATAATTCCTATGTTTAGTCTTTCGTTCATGATGTTTCTCCTTATATAATGATCTCACCACGATTATATTTCGAATTCGAAACAATATCAACAAAAATGCTTTATTATTATTTAAAACTTAATAATGTGTGAAATGATGAGAGGATGTGCGTCATGACTACCTCATCGTTATCGATTTGATATAATGAGTCCGGAATGAAATCTCGAAAGGAGAGTTCTTATGTTACAACTTATCCAAATTAAAAAACATTATGTCGTTGCTGGTCAACCTTTCCCTGCACTTAATGGAATTGATCTCGAATTCAAAAATAATGAGTTTGTTGCCATTCTTGGTCAATCAGGTTCTGGTAAAACAACGATGCTTAATCTCATCGGTGGACTAGATCGCTATACATCGGGTGATTTACTCATTGACGGAAAATCAACGAAAGCTTTTAAAGACTATGAATGGGATGCATATCGAAACGCAACCATTGGTTTTGTGTTTCAAAACTACAATTTAATCAGTCATCTTTCTGTCTTAGACAACGTTGAAATGGCACTTCGTCTTTCAGGTGTTCCACCTAAAGAAAGAAAAGAAAGAGCTACAGAAGTTTTGATCGAAGTTGGACTCAAAGATCATATTCATAAGCGTCCTAACCAACTTTCCGGTGGTCAGATGCAGCGCGTAGCCATTGCTCGTGCTCTCGTTAACAATCCTAAAATCTTACTTGCAGATGAACCCACAGGAGCACTTGACACAAAGACATCGGTTCAGATCATGCAGCTCATTCAAAAGATATCCAAAGATCGCTTAGTCATCATGGTGACTCACAACTCAGACATTGCTGAAAAATTCAGCGATCGTATTGTTCGTCTGGTGGACGGAATCGTTGTCGAAGATACACGACCCGTCAAACCACAAGATTTAGGGTCTGCAGAAAAACTCATCAACAAAAAAACATCCATGACCTATATCACTGCGATTAAAACGAGTTTTAAAAATCTTCTTACCAAAAAAGGAAGAACACTATTGACTGCGTTTGCGGGAAGCATTGGGATCATCGGAATCGCCTTGGTCCTTTCCATCTCCACAGGGATGAGAGCCTATACGGATTCACTTCAAAGTGATACTCTGGCAGGATTCCCCATCACCATTAATCAAATTGTAGAAACCGACCAATTTGGACCTCCCCCAGGAACACCGCTAGGAGATCCGATTGAAAATGAATTTCCTGAGGGAAACACCCTATATGCGTATGATTCTGATGCCTCATCCACGATTCATGTCAATGTGATCGATGATGCATTCATGAGTTATCTCGATCAGATGAATCCAGAATATTTCAATTCGATCAGCTATTCACGTTCCATCGCTTTAAATGTTGTCGATCAAACCACCACAGGAAACTACATTAAAGTGACCACACAAAGATCGAATGGTTTCTTTGGAACGACGAACTACTTTAATGAACTACCAAACAACCCCGAATTTATTACGTCTCAATACGATATTTTAGCGGGAACTTATCCAGAGGCATTGACTGACTTAGTTTTAGTTGTCGACTCTCAAAACCGTCTTGATTTAGAGTTTTTAAACGCACTTGGTATCATTGTTGATGAAACATATGCATTTGAGGATTTTTTAGGAAAATCATTCAAAATTGTTGCTAATGATGAGTTTTATCAAACACTAGGTTCAGTCTATGTACCTTCCAATGATTATGAAGCTATGTATCTTTCACCCAATTCAATCACTGTGACGATTACAGGTATTTTACGTGTGAAAGAGGAAGCTTCAAGTGAACTCTTAAATGAAGGTATTGGTTATACCACGATGTTAACTGACTTTTTACTTGAACAAGCGAAAACCTCAGCGGTAGTGCTTGCCCAAGAAAATAGTCCCACGATCAACGTCTTAACCGGTCAAGCTTTCAATCTTCAAGTCTCCTATCAATCGGTAATGCGCATCATCGGTGGTGATGATACTCCTACAGGGGTTCAGATCTATCCAAAATCATTCGAAGATAAGGATCTCATCAAAGACTATATCGATTTATATAATATCGATAAGACCGAAGCAGAAAGTATCGTGTATACCGATTTAGCAGAACAGATTTCATCCACGATTTCTTCTTTGATCAACACGATTACGATTATTCTCGCAGCATTTGCTGGGATTTCCCTTGTCGTATCTTCAGTGATGATTGGGATTATTACCTATGTATCCGTTGTTGAACGTACAAAAGAAATTGGGATTATGCGCAGTTTAGGAGCAAGAAAGAAAGATATTTCGCGAATCTTTAATGCAGAAACGTTCCTTATCGGATTAACTGCAGGATTCTTTGGAGTCGTAGTAGCATTCATTCTTAACTATCCGATCAATATCATCATTGAAAATTTCATTGATGTGCAAAATTTTTCTGAACTCTTACCCCTTGATGCATTGCAATTAATCGTATTATCGACAGCACTCACATTGATTGCTGGACTCATCCCAAGTGGAATAGCTGCAAGACGTGATCCTGTGGTCGCATTACGCACAGAATAAATCAATAAAGGATGTATCTCAAGATACGTCCTTTTTTTATGTGAAAATATTGTAAAGTTTATGTGATAAGACTATAATAAAACTAAAATAGAATCAAACTAAACATCATGTCAAAATTCTTAAATCACAGATGGAGGACGTTTATGTCTAAGAAGTATCTTGGAGTTGCCGTATTTGGATTTATTGTCATTGTTTTAGCCGTGATGCTCATTACGGGATATAATGGGCTTGTGAACTTAGATGAAGATATTCAAGCGAAGTATTCTCAAGTCGAAAACAGATTACAGGAACGCCATGATAAGATTGGACAAATTCTTGGTGCTGTTTCAGGATTACAAGAACATGCAGAAACGATTTATAACGCGATTACTGCTGCGAGAGCTGCTTACAGTGCTGCCTCATCGATGGATGAACTGATTGAAGCGGATGCTGCAGAAGCTGCTGCATTCACACAACTCCTTGTTGTTGTAGAAGATAATCCTTTGATCACTGCGAATGCGGGATATTACGCACTCATTGATGAAATTTCAGCGATGGAATCTGCATTATCTGTAGCACGTCGTGATTATAACGAAGCAGTTCAAGATTATAATGCGTCCATCAGACGCTTCCCAAGAGTGCTTTATGCATCCATGTTTGGTTTTGAAAGAGATTATGATTATTGGAAATTAAATGACGGTGCTGATGAAGTTCCAGTCATCGATTTTGAATGATTAGACAGATAAGAAATTTAAGTTTACTCTTAGTGATCGGTGGTTTATCACTGATCCTTTTTGGCTGTCAAAATGATGAGTACCCAAGACCTACGGCTGAGTACTATGTCAACGATTACGCCAATGTGCTTTATCAAGCCACACGTGATAGCATTACACGTGAAGGAGAAAGACTTTATGAATGGACCGAAGATGAAGTCGATGGTGGAGCTCAACTTGTGGTTGCAACCTTTGAGATTGAAAATCTATCAGAGATCGCAGAATATGATAAGACAGAAATTTTCAGACAATGGGAAATTGGGAAAAATGACATGGGATTACTTGTCATCATGTTCTTTATGCCTGAAACCATTGATGAGATTGATTATTTAGTTCTAAAAGAAACGCAAGTCGAAGTAGGGTATCGTATGGAACAATATTTAACTCCTGGTGAGTTAGGAAATATTGTCGATAATACCCTATATAGTGATGAGTGGGCATTTGATGAACTCGATATTTCTGTTATGCATATGGTCTATGAACTTTTATCTGTCATTTATACAGAAGCCTATGGTTACGAGTCTTTTAATTATGATATGGAAGTCTATCGAGAGTATCTCATCAATAATCCCGATGTCAGTGATGATGATTCCCATTTACCCCTTTCTTTTATCCTCTATTTACTATCACCTTTTTCAAGCTCATCTGATCGACTCAGTGCAATCTTGTATGTGGTGATCTTCCTTGTTTTAGGAGGTGGAGGACTCGCCGTTCGAAATAAAGGCGGTGGCGGTTCTTCAGGTGGTATGGGTATTTTTAGACGGCGTAGATAAAAATAAAATTTCTTTTTCTTGCAAGATAGATTTAGCTGTGTTATAATCTCTATGTATACTTTATTATAGTAAAGTGATAAAGGGGTAAAGCATGGCTATTTTTATTTGTCTATCCCATCTTCATCATCATTCATAAAGGGCTTTTTCCAAAATAAGGAAATCAGGCCCTCTTTATGCTGTGGCTTGAATCCTGTCTATCGTGATCGGATCTCAAGTGATCCGATTTTTTATTTCAAGGAGAGATCATATGCAATTTCTACAACTGAGCGAAGAACTTCGCTACTTAGCAAGAAAACAACAACTCAATCAAAAGCTTGAAGACATTTCAAAAAGGGCAGGATATATGATGATTGAACCTCCCTTCTTTGAAGATTATGATCAGTTTATTACGATGAATCCCCGGATAAAAAAGGAAAATACTGTAAAACTGATCAATACACATGGCCAAATACTACTTTTAAGACCCGATTTAACGACCTCGATCATAAAACATGTTCTACCGAAGTGGAATGTGGAGGAACTTAAACTCTCCTATCTATCCACGACATTCGCTAAAGGAAAAGATGGCCATATCGAAGAAAAGAAACAATTTGGTATTGAGTATCTTGGTACATCTGGAAAAGATGTAGATAAAGATGTCATCACTTTAGCTGCAAGTATCTTTGAGACCTATAAACTTCCTTATCTTATTGAAATCAATCATTCACGTTTTTTAGAAACAGTGATCACTCGACTCAGTTTAACGAAAGAGGAAACATCTGAACTGAAGACATACATCTATTATAAAAATCAAGCCTCACTCCATGCGTTTTTAGCCAAAAAACCTCAAAGTGTTGAAAGAAAAGTTTTAGATCGACTTTTGACACTCCAAGGCACCATCAAAGATATCGATCAAAGATTATCCACACTCCCACTCGACGATGATTTGAAAGCACCTCTAAATGAACTCAATGCGCTTATAGAAGAAATTGAAAAGACGTATCCCAAACTTCGTATCACCATCGATTTAGGATTGTTATCTGATTATGATTATTATGATGGCATCATCTTTATGGCATTCCTCAAAGACACACCATTTCCGCTACTCAAAGGTGGACGCTACGATTCTTTGACAAAAGAGCTCGGTAAAGAAGTACCCGCCATTGGTTTTTCATTAAACACCACAGAATTACTTAAGGAGATCCTAAGAGATGAAAAATAAACTCACCATCGCACTACCTAAAGGACGTTTAGGTGATCAAACCATTGAGGTATTAAAAAGAATTGGTTTAGGCGATGGGATCGATGATACATCGCGTAAACTCATCTTTACTGATCAAAATCAAGAATTTGCCTATATGCTTGTGAAACCTTCTGATGTCATTACTTATGTGGAAAGAGGAGTTGCTGATCTCGGCATTATTGGTAAAGACTCCCTCATGGAAGATCAAGCGGATGTCTATGAGCTGATCGATCTTGGCTTTGGTAAATGCCGCTTCGCTGTCGCAGGAAAAACGTCCATCGCGATTCAAAAAGATGAAGTCCTCAAAATCGCGACCAAATATCCCAATGTCACAAAAGCTTACTTTGAAAAAAAGAATCAACCGATTGACATCATCAAACTCAATGGATCGGTTGAACTCGCTCCTCTTGTAGGATTATCTGATGTCATCGTGGATATCGTAGAAACAGGGAGTACCCTTAAAGCCAACGGCTTAGAAATTTTAGAAGTCATGCATGACATCAGTGCAAGACTCATTGCTAATCGTGTGAGTTATCGCTTTAAATACGAAAAAATCACGCGTATCAAAAATGCCTTATGGGAGGTTATATCATGATTCGTATCTTTAATGAACAAGACAATAGTCAAGTATTTAATCAATTAATCAAGCGAACACAATTTGATTTTTCAACGGTAAATAAGACGGTAGAAGAAGTTCTTAATCAAGTTAAGAATTATAAAGATGAGGCACTTAAAAAGTATACACTCGCCTTTGATGGGGCTAGACTCGATACGTTCTTAGTTACAGAACAAGAAATCGATGATGCTTTTAAGCGGATCGATCCTAAACTTCTCACTTACTTAACTCAAGCAAAAGACAATATTGAAGCTTATCATAAACTGCAGATGATTAAAGAGATCTCGATTGAAAAAGAAGGAATCTCCATTAGTCAACGTGTTAGACCCATTGAATCGGTTGGTATCTATGTTCCGGGAGGAACAGCAAGTTATCCATCCACGGTTTTGATGAATGCAGTCCCTGCAAAAATAGCGGGAGTGAAAAATCTTATCATGACAACTCCTCCTAACCGAGACGGAAAGATTAAAGATGTCATTTTAGTGGCTGCGAAACTTGCCGGAGTTGATAAGATCTATAAAGTGGGTGGTGCCCAAGCCATTGGTGCGCTAACCTATGGAACCGATCAAATACCTAAGGTGAATAAGATTGTTGGCCCAGGGAATCTTTATGTCACTATGGCAAAAAAGATGGTCTCAGGTTATGTGGGTATTGATCTTGTGGCAGGACCTTCAGAAGTATTAATTATTGCCGATGAAAGTGCAGATCCAAACGAAGTTGCTGCTGATTTACTCGCTCAAGCAGAGCACGATCCCTATGCTGCTGCACTGCTCCTTTCACCTTCTAGATCACTCGCAAATGCCGTTGATCTTGCCATTGAATCACAAATCAAAACTCTTTCACGCGCTTCGATCATCGAATCCTCGATCACCAACTTTGGTGCGATTATTATCACAGATTCCTTAACCTCAGCATGTAAACTCGCCAATGAAATCGCACCTGAGCATCTTGAACTCATGGTTGAAAATCCTTTAGAATACCTTGATTTAATTGAGAGTGCAGGTTCCATCTTTTTAGGACGTTTTACACCAGAACCCGTCGGTGATTACATCGCCGGACCCAATCACACTTTACCTACGAGCGGAACTGCCAAATTTGCTTCACCGCTTGGCGTTTATGACTTCATTAAGCGATCATCCGTTGTTTATTATACCGAAAAAGCCTTGAATGATTCAGCTCAATCCATCATTGGACTTGCCGAAGCTGAAGGATTAAGTGCACACGCGAATGCCATTAAAATACGTTTAAAATAAAGGGGTGATGTCATGAACATCAAAGACTCACTAAAATCATTAAAACCTTATCAGGTCGAAGCTGAATTTAATGGCATTCGTTTGGATGCCAATGAAACAAGAAACTTCTTATTTCCTGAAGGCTTTGTCTTAAATACATTTGAATTTCATCGCTATCCAGATCATAGTGCGAAAGCTTTAAGAGAAGCACTTAGTCAATATGTAGGCATCGATGCTAACTCTATACTTGAAGGCAATGGTTCCTCCGAACTTATCGAACTCATGATCAAGACTTATGTTGAAAAAGATGAACTCATCATGAGTTTTGAACCTACATTTAGTATGTATCGTGTCTATTCAAATATCTATGGAGCGAAGTTTCTTGGCTTTCCACTGAACAACGACTATACCCTTGATGTCGATGCTTTTATCAAGGCGGTTCAAGTGAATCAACCCAAACTGATCTTCTTATGTACACCTAACAATCCAACCGGTGGACAATTAAAGAAAGAAGAGATCATTCAAATCATTCGTTCAACAAAAGCACTCATCGTGATTGATGAAGCTTACATGGAATTTGCTGATGCTACAGAGTCCATGACTCAAGAGGTTCTCGATTATCAGAATGTGATTGTGCTTCGTACTTTTTCTAAGGCATTTGGACTAGCATCTATTCGTTTGGGGTACATGATTGCGAATGAAACGATTGTTTCGACGATCAATCGTGTTAAATCACCCTATCATTTAAACCAAGTGACACAAACCATTGGAATAGAAGCACTGAGAAACATAAAGATTGTGCTTAATGAAGTTAAAGACATTATTGAAAGACGGGAAACACTTATGAAAAGATTAAGTTCATTACCTATCGTCGTTTATCCCTCCAAAGGAAACTTTATCTTTATTCAATCACCTGATAAAAAACTTTATCAACCACTACTTAACCGAGGTATTCGCATTCGAGCTTATCAAGATCCAGTAGATAGCTATCGTATTACGATAGGAACACAAGAAGAAAATGATACCCTCTACCAAGCACTTAAGGAGATATTTAGATGAGAACGCAAACAATTAACCGAACAACTAAAGAAACAAGTATTCAAGCGAGCATTAATCTCGATGGTACGAAACAAATTCAAATCGAGACGGGTATTCCCTTTTTTGATCATATGCTTACACTGTTTGCCTTTCACGGAAACTTTGATTTAAACCTTCTTGCCAAAGGAGATGTCTATGTCGATGACCATCACACAGTCGAAGATTGCGGCATTGTTTTAGGTCAAGCGATAGATCAAGCGCTAGGGGAAAAAAAAGGTATTGAACGCTATAGTTCGGTGTATCTTCCTATGGATGAAGCATTGGTACGTGTTGTCATCGATATCTCGAATCGTCCCATGCTGATCTTTAAAGGTGAATTCAATAGAGAATCGATCGGGGGTCTATCTTTAGAAAACGTCAGAGAATTTTTAAAAGCATTCACGACAGAAGCAAGAATAACGTTGCATATAGAGATTTTAGATGGACTTAATGATCATCATAAAGTGGAAGCTATTTTTAAAGGTTTAGGACGTGCACTCAAACTTGCTGTTAAACAAACGTCTGAGGATCTCCCTTCTACGAAAGGAGTCCTCTAATGAATGTCATTTTAGATTACGATGTAGGTAATCTGGACTCCGTACAAAGAGGATTTGAAAGAGCAGGTATTCCTACCATTATCAGTAAAGATAAAAAGATCATTAGCAAAGCAACATCATTGATTTTACCTGGTGTAGGGGCGTTTGGTGATGCGATGGAAGCATTAAAAAAATCAGGACTTATCCCATTGATTTTAGAGCACGTGAATCAGAAAAAATTTCTTTTTGGTATTTGTCTTGGAATGCAACTGCTTTACGAAAGAGGTTATGAGTATGGGACACATGATGGACTAGGGATTCTTAAGGGGGATGTTGTCTATCTAGATATCGCTTTAAAAGTTCCTCATATGGGATGGAATTCTTTATCGTTTGTGAAAAATGATCCATTGTTGAAATTTATCAAAGAAGAAGACCAAGTCTATTTCGTCCATTCATATTATGTAGTATCTGATGGAGATGAATATCTTGCTACTACGGAGTATGGTGTGAGGATACCTGCTATTGTTCGAAAAGGTAATGTGATTGCCACGCAATTTCACCCTGAAAAAAGTGGTATTGTAGGCGCAAATATACTAAAAGCCTATGAAGAGGTGATAAGATGATTATCTATCCTGCAATCGATTTAAAAAATGGACGATGTGTCAGACTATCACAAGGAGATTTTAATCAAGAAAAAGTCTACGATTTAAATCCTGTTGATGTTGCAAAATGTTATCAAAAGGATGGGGCTCTAGCTTTACATATCATTGATTTAAATGGGGCAGAATCAGGTGAACTCGTCAATAAAGATGTGATCGAATCCATCATTAAAGAAGTGAAACTTCCCATTCAAATCGGTGGAGGAATTCGAAGCTATTCCATCGCGAAAACATGGCTTGATTTAGGAGTAAAAAGAGTCATTATAGGGACAGCCGTTCTCAGTAATGATGCATTACTTGATCAACTGCTCAGTGAATATAAAGATCGTATCGCTGTCTCGATTGATGCGAAAGATGGTATGGTCACAACCCATGGCTGGACGAAAACCACATCTGTTGATGCATATACACTCGCGAAAAGTCTAGAAGAAAAAGGATTAACAACTCTCATCTTCACCGATATTGCCAAAGACGGTATGCTTTCAGGTCCAAGTTTTAAAGATTATACGTGGTTAAAAGAAAACACTTCGATGCAAATCATTGCCTCAGGTGGCATCACAACACGAGATGATGTCATTGTTCTTAAGCAATTAGGGCTTGATGGAGCGATCATCGGTAAAGCCATTTATGAGAAAAGACTTTCTCTTAAGGAGGTTCTTGCATGTTAAGTAAGCGTATCATTCCTTGCCTTGATGTCCGAAATGGACGCGTGGTCAAAGGTAAAAAATTTCAAGATATCCAAGATGTGGATGATCCAGCAACCTTGGGTAAACGCTATAGTGACTTAGGAGCTGATGAACTTGTATTCTATGACATCACTGCCTCCTCTGAAGATAGAAAGATCTCCCTAGATTTCGTGAGCGATGTTGCGAAAAATTTAAATATCCCCTTTTGTGTCGGTGGTGGGGTTGAAACGATTGAAGATTTCTATGACATCTTACGCCGAGGTGCAGATAAAATTTCTGTCAATAGTGGTGCCGTCAAGAATCCAAAACTGATTCAAGAAGCGTCACGAAAATTTGGAAATCAATGCGTGGTTTTATCGATTGATGCGAAAAGAAATGAAGAAGGTAATTATGATGTGTATATCAAAGGTGGTAGAGAAAACACGCATATGGATGCTATTCTTTGGGCTATACAAGGTGAAGCCTTAGGTGCAGGTGAACTCGTCATTAATTCGATAGATGCTGATGGAATGAAAGAGGGATATGATCTGGATTTACTCAAACAGATCACCAGTGCAGTGAACATTCCCGTCATCGCCTCGGGTGGTGCAGGAAAAATGGAAGACTTCATCACTTGTTTAAAAGAAACCGATGTGGATGCAGTTTTAGCTGCTTCAGTGTTCCACTTTCAAGAAATTAAAATCAGTGATTTAAAAGAACGTTTAAGTATGGAAAATATACCGATTAGAAAGGTTCATTGATAAATATGGAAACACTCAATTTAAACGAACTCAAATATAACGAGCAAGGACTTATTCCTGTTGTCGTACAATCCTATGAAACTAAAGATGTACTCATGCTTGCCTATATGAATGAAGAGGCTTTAAAACAGACGATACAGACGAAGATGGGGACATATTTTAGCCGGAGTCGACAAGAAATTTGGAAAAAAGGCGAAACTTCTGGAAATGTTCAATACGTAAAAAAACTTACCTATGATTGTGATGCAGATACCCTACTTTTAGAAGTTACTCAAGAAGGGGTTGCATGTCATACAGGTGAGATGTCTTGTTTTCACCATGTCATCTTCGAAAATGAAGAAAAATCAGAATCTAAGGATCTTCTAAATCAACTTTATCAAACCATTGCAGAAAGAAAGAAGAATCCAGTTGAAGGATCTTATACGAATTATCTGTTTACTAAAGGTCTGGATAAGATCTTAAAAAAGGTAGGCGAAGAAACCGCTGAGGTTATCATTGCTTCAAAAAATCAAAGCGCAGAAGAAACCATTTATGAGATCAGCGATCTTGTTTATCATACGTTGGTCCTTATGGTCAATCAAGGGATTACCATCGATGCGATCGCAGCTGAACTCAAATCTCGTCAACAAAAGAAAAGATAAGGTGAACATTCACCTTTTTCTTTTACTTCAATTTCATGTAGAATGGAAGATAGAGGTGATGACATGCCACGATATCCAAAAGCGATTCACACACTCATTTCTAATCTTCACTGGACAAAAGATACCATTGGTATGGGCAATTCTCATGTCCGGTTGTTTATCGAAAAACCATGGGTATTAAAGATATTTCATGATTGCGATCAAGGCCATCGAGAAATTGCACTTTTGCGCTGGTTGGATGAACAAAAAATCCCAGTTCCTAAAATCATAGAAACAGCAGAAGATAAAAAGTACGTCTATCTACTTATGACAAAGCTTGAGGGTTTGATGAGCTGTGACCCCATGATGGTAAAAAAGCCTGAGATGGTGATCGATCTCTTAGCAGATGGTATCAAACGACTACAACGTATCAATATTCAAGATTGCCCCTTTTCACTGACGATTAAAGATCGACTAAAGATAGCGAAAACCTATCTTGAAAAAGGTGAAGTGGATATGGACACATGGGATACTGACATCATCAAAGGTCGCTTTCAAACACCCCAGGAACTTTATACTTATTTAGAGAATCATCAACCAAAAGAGGATTTAGTTTTTGTTCACGGTGATTATTGCCTTCCCAATATTTTTATCAAAGAAGATACACTCTCCGGTTTTCTTGATTTAGGACTTGCAGGAATTGCAGATAAGCACTTGGATCTTGCAATCTGCATGCGTTCGATAAAGTATAATTTTGAAACGGATCAACATAAAGAACTCTTTTTTAGTAAATTTGATTTCGTCGTCGATGAAAAGAAAATTGATTATTATTTATTGCTTGATGAATTATTTTAGATGATTCATAGCGATACTTAGGTATAATAAAGACATACAAAAGCACAGGGGGAATCATATGATGCGTCGAAGAACATTTAATCTTTTAACATTTGGTATTGCTTTGTTTGTTTTTTTGGTTGTGCCCATTTTTTTGGCACTCATCAATCGTTATAACTTTCTACTTGTTCATATACTTTCTTTTATCGTTTCACTTTCAGTCCCCGCACTCATCATCTATTGGGGAGATCGCTATGAGAAGATTTTCGCCTGGATTGCGGGATTGATGATTCTAACCGATATATTCATTTTTTTAGGCTATTTTAATCAAACATTGACTGGGTTTACTTTGATCCTCGTCCCCTTCCTTTCCATCATTTTAATTGTCTTAGGGATTATTTTCCGCAGTCAGTTTTACTATGCACCAAGAGCAGGCACATTCATTTCGATTGTTTATGGTATTAGCCTTATTCGCTATAGTATGCTTTATGGGCTATTTGCAGTTGTAATTCAAGAAGGTGTAGCCAATTATCTTATTATTTTGTCTATTATTGAGCTTGTCGTTGGATTTCTCATAACAACAGGCAAACTCTTCGTTCTTGATGGTATTTATGAAGAACGTTTTGGTCATATTCACTAAAAATGAATGATCGTCTTTAGGTGCTTGGCATCTAAGGACTTTTTTCTTGCCATTTTTTCCCATAGAGCATCATCTTAGTTGCATCATGGGAATCATATTGATATAATGAATCTACCGACCGACCGTTCGGTCGGCTTTAACAACAGGAGGATTATAATGAGTTCTTATAGTGTACGTAAACCAATAACGGTATTAATGGGCATATTGATTGTGATGGTATTAGGGATTTTCTCGGTTACAAGATTGCCTTTGACATTGTTCCCCGAAATCGAATTACCGTTTGTGGTGACCATCACGGATTATGTCGGTGCATCACCAGAAGATGTGGAAAGAGATATTGCTGCACCGATCGAATCTACGGTATCCACCATCGGCAACTTCCAAGAAGTTTCCTCGATTTCCAATGAAAACTTTGGCATCTCCATCATAACATTTGGAGATTCAGCGAATATGGATACTGTGGTCATTGAAATGCGTGAGCTCATCAATAATCTGAATTTTCCAGACGGGGTAGGAAATACACGTATTTTGCGTATCTCACCGGATATGCTTCCTGTTATGACAGTCACACTCTTTAGAGACTATGATGAAGAATTAACCGACGAAGAAGCGTTGATTAGAAATACAGAATGGGTAAATCGTGATTTACTCTTAGACCTACAAGCTATTCCTGGAATTGCGGATGTTTCGGTTAACGGAGCAGCCGATGTCGTATTAGAAATCGATCTTGATCCAGCGATTCTTACTT
Organism: Acholeplasma sp.; assembly: GCA_003605085.1. Lineage (GTDB taxonomy): Bacteria > Bacillota_I > Bacilli_A > Acholeplasmatales > Acholeplasmataceae > Peloplasma. Next base: position 14,489 of record QZKD01000020.1, read on the forward strand.
CTTATGGCATCACAAATCAAGAAGTACTCACCATCATTGAAGACCAAAATGTCGGAGGACTTGTCGGTGTTGCCCTCGATAATGGGGAACTTCGCATGCTCTATTTAGGCGATCAACCCAACTCAATTTCTGATATCGCGAATCTCCCCATCCTTTTTTCAGGTGGTGAAATCATTACTATCAATGATTTGATCGTTGAAGATGGTATTCGTTATGTCAATGCTAATACCAATATTTACTCAAAGATCAATGGCGTTCAAGGTATTCAAGTTGCGTTTACCAAACAATCAGACTTTGGTATCACAGAAGTCACTTCAAATATCATTTCTCGCTTGGATGAAGTAATGGAAAGAGAAGGTGCTTCTGCACATTACACCATTTTATTTGATCAGGGCGAATACATCAATCAGTCCGTTGGTTCTGTCCTGCAAAATTTGATCTATGGTGCTGGACTTGCCATCATTATTCTTTTCTTATTCTTAAGAGATGTAAAGCCTACACTCATCGTAGGATTAGCGATTCCAACCTCTGTGATTGCTGCATTTATGCTTATGTACTTCACAGGAGTCACATTAAACCTTGTTTCTATGGGTGGACTTGCTTTAGGAATAGGCATGCTTGTGGATAACTCCATTGTCGTTATTGAAAATATCTATAGACTTATTGGTGAAGGCAAAAATAAGGTTGAAGCTTCTATTCTAGGTGCGAAACAAGTGGTCGGCGCGATCACCGCATCGACACTCACCACCGCAGCGGTCTTCTTACCCATCTTCTTTATTGAAGGTTTTATTGCAGATGTCTTTATTTCGATGGCACTTACCATTGCCTATTCTCTTGGTGCATCATTAATCATCGCACTAACCATGGTACCTTCGATGGCATCGCATATGCTTTCCGATCAGAAACAACAAAAAGAAGGTAAACTCATTTCAGGTGTTAAAAATCTTTATGAAAAATCCGTTTTGTATACGTTACATCATAAACTTATTACCATCGTGTTTGTTTTCTTACTCTTAGGTGTCTCTATTCTAGCGATGGTAGCCAAAGGATTTATCTTGTTACCAACCTCCGATGAAGGAACAATAAGTATCAATGTGTCATTTGAAGGGCAAACGCCATTTGATATTAAATCTCAATATGCTGATTTACTTGTTGAATCCATCAGAGATTTAGGGGATGTAGAAACCGTATCCGCCTCGATTGGCAGTAGTGGTGGATTTGGTATGATGCGTATGGGATCATCAACCAATGTCTTAGATATGAATATCAATCTTTTATCGAATCGATCGAAGTCAACCGAAGAGAATGCTCGATTAATCACCACATTAATCAGCGAGTTTAATCCAACAGAGATTATCGGATTTGAAGATGAAATGATTTTAGAAATCGCTGTGGATGCCCAAAACAGCACAGCAACACTCGCAGGAGCACAAGGAATTAACATTAAAGTGAGCGGGTATGATTTAGAAACACTTGAAGATATTTCTGCTGATTTGGTGTTGCTTCTTGAAGGAATCGATGGTGTTCAAAAGATTGATAGCGGGATTACCAAAGGTGCCGATCGCATCAAGGTGACCGTCAACTTAGAAAATGCTATGGTTTATTCCTTAACACATCAAGACATATTAAATAATATTAATTATCTTTACACCAATCTTGATTCACTTGGGGCATCTAATACACTAACCGTCAATATCGGTGGTATCAATTATGAACTTTCGCTCCCAAGTGAAACGATATCGGGAAATATTTCCTTTGATTCTTTTGGAGATTACGTCACTTTCTTATCAGGTGTGATGTTATTTGATCGAGATACTCAAACGATGATTGATCAATACATTGAAACCTCAGGTCAAAGCATTTATGTCTTGAATGCGATGTTACCAGGATATGTTCCTGGAACCCCCATACAGTTTGTGATGAACCCTTATCTTAAAGTCAATGGTGGTGTGATTGAGTTGAATCCGATGAGTGCTGATCCTACATTAATCTCATTAGCAAAAGCCCCACTCTTTGTCACTGATTCACTTGATTCAGTAACAACTCTTGAAAAGATTACGGGTTTTGCCGTGATCAATACAGATGGAACCAATCGCTTTTTAAATGTCACTGCGGACATTGAAGATGGTTATAATGTCACTTTAGTCGGTAATGATGTCGCAGACGCGGTAGAACGCTATTTAGACGGAAGTCTTTATGCAACCTATGGCGATGGTTACTCTGTCACTTTAGAAGGTGAAACCGAAGAGATATTAAATGCGGTAAATGACCTTGTCCTCGCTGCCGTAGTCGCTATCCTTCTGGTTTATATGATCATGGCGATTCAGTTTCAATCCCTCATCTATCCGTTTATTATCCTATCGACAATACCCCTTGCGTTTACGGGAGGTATGCTCGCTTTACTCATCACGAATTCTTATCTAAGTTTAGTCTCCATTATGGGACTCATCATCTTAGTGGGAGTCGTTGTCAATAACGGAATTGTCTTAATTGACTATATCCACGTCTTAAGAGAACAAGGCTATGGTATTAAAGACTCGATTGTATTAGCAGGTAAAACGCGTCTTCGTCCAATTTTCATGACTGCACTCACCACCATTTTAGGATTATTGACGCTCTCTTTAGGTTTAGGCAATGGTTCAGAATTACTCCAACCCATGGCCATTACTGCGATTGGTGGACTGATCTATGGTACTGTGCTCACTTTACTTGTGGTACCCACTATCTATGCAGCACTCAATCATAAAAAGATGAAGGAGGAAGAACATGCAACTCGCGAAGGATAAACTCTTAAGTGTTCTTGTTTCCTACATCAAAGAGGGAAAAGATTTAGAAGATATTGCCTTGTCCACGATTGCAAAAGATGCTGAAATAGGTAAATCTACAGTATATGAATACTTTTCAAGCAAAGATGAAATGATTGAAGAGACCTATCGTTATTTGCTTAAGCATTATGAAGATATCTTGCTTTCTAATCTCGAACTTATGGACTTTGAAAATGCCTTTAAGGAAGAGATTAGACGGAGTCTATTTGTCATGAAAGACGCACAAGCCTTAATGGAAGCCATCATGAAACATCCATCTACTAAAATGATGCGTCTTAATCATGAGTTAAAGGATGAAATCAAACACATCCAAGATGCGATGCAAAAACGATTTGAAAGTATTATGCGTGTTGGGGTTATCGAAGGAAAAATACCTGCCAAGGTACCTAATCCCCATAAACGCTATGTCATCCAAGCACTTATTTCAGGACTCATGTTTCAATTTGTCCATCAAGAGATGGATATGGATGAAGATGAGCTTATAGAACTCATCTATCAAGAAGTACGAAAGACGCTATCTTGACATAAAACATGACTCGAGGGTGATCTTGAGTCATGTTTTTTTGTGTGAAATTTCAAACGTTTTCGTTGATGGCTGGCATTTTCATATCTTTCCATTTATAATGGAAGTGACTATTAAATCGAGGTGCCTATGAAAAATTATTTACATCATTTTACAAAACAAGAAAAAAAGCCCTTAATAGGGTTAAAGGATTTATCACGACTTGCTGCAAGTGAAGGAATCGTTATGCTCAAAAATGAGCGTAATGTACTTCCTTTATTCGATCAAAAGATTTCTGTGTTTGGGCGAATTCAAACAGATTACTACAAGAGTGGAACGGGTTCAGGTGGACTTGTTAATGTCGATCATGTCACATCCATCATCGATGCACTTTTAGAAAATCCATTTGTTAAAGTCAATGACGAACTATTAGATATGTATCGTTCATGGGAAGAAGAACATCCTTATAACGCAGGATCTGGATTTTGGGCTTCAGAACCATGGAGCCAGGTGGAAATGCCTTTAACGAGTGATATCGTTAAGAAAGCCAAGGCACATAGTGATGTTGCGATTATCGTCATTGGGCGTACTGCTGGCGAAGATAAAGACAACTCAAATACAGAAGGGTCGTATCTTCTTTCAAGAGGGGAAGAAGATATGCTCAAACTCGTCACGAGTGTTTTTGATAAGACGGTTGTGCTTCTCAATACAGGAAACATCATGGACATGTCATTCATGGATCGTTATCCCATATCCTCTATCTTATATCTCTGGCATGGCGGTCAAGAAGGAGGTCGTGCAGCAGCAGATGTACTTACGGGACTGATCACTCCTTCTGGAAAACTTCCTGATACGATTGCCCACCATCTATCGGATTATCCTAGCCATAATTCATTTGGCGGTCACGATGAAAATATCTATTATGAAGATATCTATGTGGGGTATCGCTATTTTTCAACCTTTAATAAACAAGCCGTTCGTTATCCCTTTGGTTTTGGTCTATCCTATACAACATTCACGTATAAACTAGATGAAGTCAAGATAGATGATACGTATCACGTGAAAGTCACAGTGACCAATCAAGGAAAATATCAAGGGAAAGATGTAGTTCAACTTTATGTCAAACAACCTCAAGGTGTCCTCGGTAAACCTGACCGTGTCCTTGTAGGGTTTGAAAAGACACGCGTGCTAAAACCTGGTGAGTCAGAATCTTTACTCTTTACTTTTACGGATTATGACATTGCTTCCTATGATGAAGAAGGCAAAACAGGGCATCCATCCTCTTATGTGTTGGAGCAAGGTACGTATCGAATCTATCCATCTACCGATGTTATGTCTCCTTTTGCATGTCATCATTTTGAAGTGACAGAAAATCGTTTAGTGCAAAAACTATCTGAAGCATTACGTCCGAAAAAGGCATTTAAACGCATACGTCCAACTGTACATGAGGGTATATTGGTTTATTCTGAAGAAGATGTTCCTGTACGAACGATACAACCAGAAGACAAAATGATTAAGAATCAACCCAAACTTCTGGTCACAAAGAAAACAAACGTAACCCTTAGTGATGTCTATCAAAAGAAAGCAACCCTAGATGAATTCATCGCACAGATGAGTCCAGTTGAGCTTTCAGAAATTGTCCGTGGAGAAGGCATGTCCTCACCTAAAGTAACGCCAGGTACTGCCAGTGCCTTTGGTGCAGTGACAGAAGACTTAGCCACTCTTGGATTACCTATTTTAAGCTGTGCTGATGGTCCCTCAGGGATCCGTATGGATTCAGGGATGCAAGCATCTTCGATGCCTAATGGAACATGTTTAGCAGCATCGATGAATAAAGATTTAGTCGAATCCCTCTATTATGGGGTAGGGATTGAGATGCTCAATTATCATATTGATATTCTTTTAGGACCAGGCATGAATCTTCATCGTCATCCGCTTTGTGGACGCAACTTTGAATACTTTAGTGAAGATCCATTATTAACAGGTTTCATGGGTGCAAGTGTTGTCAAAGGTTTGCAGCGTGCTGGTGTCACAGGAACCGTGAAGCACTTCGCTTTAAATAATCAAGAGTATCGTCGTTTTGATTCTGATTCCATCGCATCAGAACGTGCCATTCGTGAAATCTATTTAAAGGGTTTTGAAATCGCGATCAAGCAAGCCAAAGCAAAGGCGATCATGACGTCCTATAATCCTATCAATGGCATTTGGGCAGCGAGCAATTATGATTTAAATACGGTTGTTGCAAGAGAAGAATGGGGATTTGATGGCATCATCATGACAGATTGGTGGGCTAAGATGAACGATGATGGTAAAGAGGGTTCACGCTCGAATACGAAAGCCATGATCAAAGCACAAAACGATCTATACATGGTCGTAGTGAATGCCAAAGGGAACTCACTTAAAGACAATACCATGGAAGCTTTTGATAAAAAAGAGTTGTCCTTAGCTGAAATGCAACGTGTCGCTAAAAACATTGTTAGATTCATTTTAGACTCTAGAATGTATAAAGAAAAAATGAATGAGACTGTTCGTGAGAATGCACCGATCTATGATCTACCGATCATTGAAAAAGTCTATCTTAATGGACTATTATTTGAATCATTTGATCCTTTAGTCAGCCATTACTCACTCGAGATAGCTGATCACTTCAATCTAACGTTTGAAGTAGAATCTCATGCATCATACGCGGTGAAACATAATGCACATACAGTGATTGTTTCACTTTTAAAAGAAGGTATGAAGAATATTTATGTGTTCACCAATCGTAAACGTCACCAAAATCAAGTGACCTTCAACTTCAATATCGTTCCAACCGATCATGCGACAAAAGTGAGTACAGAACCCTGGGGACGTACTGAACTGAATCCATTAGAGCCTTCCTACCGCAATCAAAATCTACAGGTATTAAATGATCATCTCCTCTTTAATAAAGAAGGGATTGCATCGTTTGCGATTGAAGTAGATCTTTATGGAAAGTATATTATTGAATTATCCATTGCTTCTGATGGATCACCTTTAGCTCAAATTCCTTTTTCCATCGTGAAAGATGATCTTGTGTTATCGACACTTACGACCAATGGAACTGAAGGTAAGTGGGTGGATATCTCATCACAAGTGAGACTTACACCAGGGATTCATCGTTTGAGTTTAGTTGCTAAAGCAAGTGGACTCAAGGTCAAACGACTTCATCTTATAAGACATCATTAAAAAAGTGCTCAACGAAAGTATTTGATTAAAACGGACAATAAAATAAAAAGAGTAGAGTTATGTGTATTCATAGCTCTATTTTTGTTATATAAGAGTATTGAGAGGAGGTTTT
>QZKD01000035.1 GCA_003605085.1 Acholeplasma sp.
TTTAATTTGTTCCAAATAGAAAACTCTTTTAATCATATCGCATTCACCTCAATCCTATAATAATCTTTTTTTGTTCGTTTGACAAGACCTTTATTATATTTTTAAATATTTTGTTCGTTGTACAGTATTTTTTTAATATGCATTTGATATCGTAACCCACTGTTTAATTTCCATACCAATCCAGTTAAGACTTTTTGTTTAATTTCTTAAAATTATGACGGATATACCACTAAAATTTGAAAACCTGGATTTAAAGAATTATTGAATATATATAATTCTATATAAAAAGCTCATTTATAGACCTAAATGAGCTGTTTTATGATTTTATTAGTGCCCCGTAGAGGGTCCGCATGAAGAAGGATTAGATCAAGACCACTTGAAAAGCTGAGGTGTTTGCTATTTCACATATGTTTTATAAAACATTCTAGAATTTGATTGGGTATGTCATCTCCAATATCAGAGTTGACCATCACGATGATGCCGCTCTCTTTGTTTGGACAAAAAGCCATCCGGCTGTGAAAACCCGTGTTATCACCACCGTGTCCAAACCATAAATGATCATTGACTGTACTTATGTGAAATCCAAGACCATATTCAGACTTAATGTCTTTAGGTATGGTCATCATTAACTCTGCGTTTTTTGAAGTCAAAAAGTCGCTTTTTTTATGATATGCCTTCATCATTTCAATGCCAAAGCATGCCAAATCTGATGGTGTGGTCCAAAGACCTGCAGCAGCAAGTTCAGGATAGATGACATAACCTTGATCAAGTGGTGTGTCATAGGCTGACCAGCCCGTAGCAATCTCGTGGTTGTGATTTTTATCTAGCGGCATTGATAAAGTGCTGTGATGCATGTTCAGGGGCTTAAAGATCAATTCATCTGCCCAATCTTGATAGCTTTTGTTGGTGATCTTTTCAAGTATGTATTGGGCAAGCATGAAGCCTCCTCCTGAATACATAAACTTTGTTTTGGGTGGGTGGATCATTTTGAGTTGTAACGAATTGCTGGGTCTTTTACCCGTTAAAATCTCTTCTAACGTGGGTAGTTGGGTACCATGTAGATAGCCTGCAAAACCATGACCGTTAAAGCCTGCTGTGTGGGTTAAAATATCGTATAGTGTCACTGGATAAATGAGACCATCAAATGTGGGATAGGTCAATGGATCTAGGTATGCCGCTATGTCTTGATAGATGTCGATTACCCCTTTTTCATATAATCGCATGATGGTCGCAGCAAAAATGGATTTGCTGATGGAGGCGGCTTGAAACAGGGTGTTGGAGGTGGTGCCGATTGTGATAGTCTCATCTATGACCATTTCTTTGATTGAGACAATGCTTAGTCCGTATATGCGATTGTTATCTAAAAAATCACGCAGCGAGGCATGATCTTTTGTCAATGCTTTTGTTAATGCTGTTAAGTTCATATAAATACTCCCATTAATATAACAATATTTCTAATATTATATCTTTTTTTATCAAAAAAAGAAACATGAGGGTAAAACTACCCAATATTAGGATGATTTGTCACTCATACCACGAAAACAACACCATATTTTGATGAAAGCCACCAACACTTATATCAATATAAGTTGTAATTTTGGCTGCTTTTTTGAATTTGTGCATCAATTTTTAAAGACATGATCAAATTTTGCTTATGTAGTCATAAGTTTTGTAAAAACAGGCGTTGATTCTTAAATAGATTTTATATCTCAAACTAACAATTTTAAGCAATCTAAAAATCAGTTTCATAATCTGAGAAATCACTTCAAATTCAAATACAACAATGGCTTAAAAAGCGTAAAAAAGCCCTTCCCACAGGTGAGAAGAGCGTTTCATGTTTTTATTGGTGACCCGTACTGGTTCACGATAATACCCGAGTTTTTTATTTATACTTAGATAAACTATCTATTTTACTTATAAATATCTCTCCGATGACCTGCATCAACAACCAGTATGATTAATCGATCATCAAGAATATGAGCAAGTAGTCTATAGTCTCCAACTCTATATCTCCAAATACCTTTTTTGTCAGCAACCAATCCTTTACCATAAATTCTTGGATTTTCACAGCCTTCCAAATTTTTAGATATCCATGCAAAAATCATCGTTGCTATTTGCTTGTCCATTTTTTTAAAAGTCTTTAGTGCATTCTCACTTAACTCAACCCGATACATCATTCGATCCCTAGTAAAGACTTAGCTTCTTCTATGGTGTATGTTCTAGAATTTTGTTCATATGCTTTAAATGCTTTTTCGTATAGAAAAATATCGAATTCATCTTCGATTTTTTCTAAGATTGCTTTACGCATCACTTCTGAAACGGTTGAACCATTAAGTTCAGCATATTTTTTTATGAGTTCTAACTCTTTATCGTTCATTCTAATGGATATAGACATATAATCATCTCCTCTGTAATACATTGTACTACATATTAACAAAAAACGCAATACAATGTATTACGTTAAGACGATTTAGTGCACACTATGGAGTCTTATACTCCGATTATCATTAAATGGATTTTATTAAACTCCGAGTCCTATAAGGCTTGTAGCAACGATTAATGTGAATATCAAACCAGCCTTAATAATCATGTAAAGTGTGTTAATCAAAATAACAAGATATTTTTGATTGCATTTATTACATAAGAAATAGTAGACGTAAGTAACTAATGCATAAAGCATTGTCGGTACGGCTATAAATCCAGTAAATCCATAGTAAGGTCCGAAAGTAATGTAGGTAAATAAAAAGAATGAAATGAGTGAGATGATAGCATAAAATTTATTCTCTCGCTTTGAGTTATTTTTGTTAATCGAAAATAAAAATATGTAAATTAATGCTGATAAAATCGCATATATAACGATAACAAACGGGTTGTAATCTTCCCCAAATGAAGCAACCGCAAAAACAATATCAGCTAAAAGCAGAACATATATAAGTAATCGAGTATGAAAAAGAAGTTTTGATATCATTGAATCCTCCCCTGTGGAAATGTGTCATTTGCATATATTTTATCACATGCAATACATTAGAGAAAAAAATGCCAAAACTTATATCAACATAAGTTAACTTTTTTTCCAAAAGTTGAAAACTTGTTATAGACCTTTAAGAATTAGGTTAAAAATTTGCTTATGCATACATAAGTTTTAATGGTTTTTCTCAATTTGGATAAATTCTATCATATTCTGAATTTTTACCCAATACTGCCTTATATGTAGTGTGAAAACTATCGATAAATATCAATAAAAAAGCCCTTCCCACAGGTGAGAAGAGCATTTCATATCTATATTGGTGACCCGTACTGATTCACTATTTTTCACGAGTGAAGTGAATTATGCCATCATATTTAATTATTCGTATTTTATTCTCCAATGTTGTATAGATTCAACTATACTTTACATCTCATTTCTTTACATACCTTTGATTTCTGCTATTAGGTGTCTCTGGAAGTGTCATTTCAATCATTCCTGCTTTTAGTAGTGGATCTAAGTAATGCATCTTGAAAGATGATCTTGATTTTAGATTGACTTTTTGCATTAGTTCTAATGTGGTATATGGGATTCCATCTTCAAAAATGCGAAGCAACTTCTTTGCTTGAACAGAAATGCTTTCTTTGTCTATATTGAATTGCTTTAAGGTCTCATTCATGGTTTCAATGATAGCATCTAAAATGAACTCTATAAATACATTAGATGAGCCTTCTAGATTTGATTTAGATATGGCTTCGTAGTATGTCTGTTGTTTCTTTCTTATAATTGATTCAACGGGTAAATAGTAAAAGAGTGCTTCTTCCTTAGCGAGTAAACATGTCTGAAAGAGTCTACCCATTCTACCATTACCATCACTGAAGGGATGGATAAATTCAAATTCATAGTGAAAAACACATGACTTGATAAATATGTTTTCATCATAATAATTTAAGTAATCATAAAGATTATTGATTAAAGATGGTACTCTGTCTGCTGGTGGTGCCATAAAAATTGCTTTTTCATCATCAAACACACCCACTTGTCCTTTTCTATATGAACCCGCATCAGGTACAAGTGATGTCATAAGTAGTTTATGATACTTGAGTAGATCTTTTTGGGTATATGGATTAATATCTTGTATCTTTTCATAAACCCTGATTGCATTTTGGACTTCTAATATATCTTTTTGTGGTCCGATGACAAGTTTTCCATTGATTATATCCTTGACTTGAGATTCAGACAGTTGATTGTTTTCAATAGCTAAAGATGAATGTATCGATTTAATTTGGTTCTTTCTTCTTAATAATGGTAGGCTACTTAAGTTATTTAAGGATGAAAACTTGCCAATCATTTTCATGATGGTAGCAACTTTATTTAAGATGGATGTGTTGATCACATAAGGTGGTTTATAGGCCATGTTACATCATCTCCTCTTAGGTATATTATAACATAAACTGGTATATCTTATATGTTTTCTTGTATGTCTACTTGTATGCTATATATATTCAAACTGAGTGATACCATAACAAAATGATAATCAAGTGTATTTTTTAAAACACGCACGAATCACAGTCATAACTGGAATTATTTAATCTTAATTTGAAAATAATGTTTTCTGATGAACTAGAAAAACATCTGATGTGCATATTGATAATTGGCATGAATATATAAAGACAAGTGATGAAGGGTTTTAAGTATCATTTTTCATCGTTATTCTTATCGTCTTGCTGGTGATATATGGCTCTATGAAAAACATAGAAAATATACAAGCATAAGATTGATATTACAATTGACATAATTCCACTAATAATTGCATTTGTTCCATCAACATATTCGCCATTGATGATCCTGGTTGGAAGATAGAATCCGTAGGGTAGGTTATATAATATTAGCGCCAATCCTATAAGTACGATAAGCGACACCAAAATGTTAACAATAAGAAATAATCTATTTGAATATTTTCGGTTTAGGTTATCAATTATAATGATTATAGATATGATAGTCATAATAAGAGAAAGAGCAATAGTTACGTGTGTTATAAAATTTAGCCCGTTCGGTGAAACAAATAAAATAATGCCTAATATATTCAACAGTAAAAAGATAAATGCAAATGCCATGAATCTCAATTTAACTTTTGTTAACAAAATATCCCCCTCAATTTGAATGTTTGATTTTCACCGAAACATATTTATTGGTATTATTTTATCACAAATTAGAATTTATCGATGTGAAGTATGATGTAGTGAATCATATAAAAATAGAGCAATCGTGCGTAAACTATACTGATTTAATAACCCGATGTTATTGAGGAGACGCTATCCTCCCCAAAATCCCATAAGCCGATAGCAATGTTCAATGCGAATAAAAACACAAATTAATCGTCCATATACGGTATGTTAACCAAAATCATGAGATGTGCTTGCTTGTGTAAATTTCTCAATAGATGAAACATATAAGCTTCTAGCGCATTTCATAGTCGGTACATTAGAATATAAGAACCAAAATTAATATGCACATACGCAGGCATTTATGACATAGGTTAAAAAAGCGTTTGAGATCTCCAAGAAATGTTCCAAAAATTGCTTATGTGTACATAAGTTTTTAGAGAATTCTATCAATTTGTAGAAACTCATACGATTTCTGATTATTTGCTAATAAATTCTTGATATTAAGTTTGAAAAGCCTCTACAATTTTCTATAAAAAAGCCCTTCCCACGGGTGAGAGGAGCGTTTCATGATTTTATTGGTGACCCATACTTGATCACGATTTTTCCCGAGCAAACTAAGTGAGACTACTATTGAAGGCATCTATAAGTTTATATATTCCGTAATTCTGCATTCATAAGTGTTTTATGTGTAATGAGTTAAGATATTTTTGGTACTAGAGATAACATATGATTTCGAGAAAGAGATAAAAGGAATAAAGAAGATGAACATCAAATTTATAATAATGATTTCGACGCTGTCCTTAACAACATTCAAGTGATAATTGAAATTAAACAAGAGAATATTTATAGTAGAGAGAAATAGAAAACCTATAAGAAGAATAAAAAATACTTTGTAAATGCTTACTCTATAATAGATAGTGTAGATAAATGATTTAATAAACTTGCCAATAATCTCAATAAATTCTTTTTCTTCAAGCTTATACTCTAAAATAAGATCCGTGTGTGGTATTTCAGGAGTTTCAAAACCAAATGTTGATCTTATTAATCTTTCGTGTTGCTTTATATCTCGATTTTTCATTAATATCGATTCGATGATTATTTTTATATAATTGGATGATAGTTTTTGATGTGTGTGCACCTTTGGTGTTTTTCCAACCCTAACTACAGTATACAAGTTATCGTAAAATCGAATGTATACGTCTTTCATAAATAATTCTCCCCTGTTTATCGTTCAATAATTGTTTTAATTATATCATGAATAGTAATCGTAAGAATAAATCTCGAAAATTTATACAGACATAAATTGATTTATTTGGCTTAAATTTAAAACCTAACATGAACATCCTTTTTTGGGATGTCGTTTTGTTTATATTGAAGTAAAATTTGATAGTTTGTGCTCTTTTCATTGAAAGTAAACGAACCCATAAATTTTCTTTACTTTTTCTATTACTAAAGAATTGGAACTATGCATGGATATTTATAAAATAAGCTCTTCCCACAGGTGAGAAGAGCGTTTCATGTTTTTATTGGTGACCCGTACGGGATTCGAACCCGTGAATGCATGCGTGAAAGGCATGTGAGTTAACCGTTTCTCCAACGGGCCATAAAAAGATGGCGGAGCAAGAGGGATTTGAACCCTCGCGCCGGTTTCCCAGCCTGCGCCCTTAGCAGAGGCGTCTCTTGAGCCACTTGAGTATTGCTCCAGCCAAAGTCAATTTGCGTACGAACGCCTTTATAGAATAGCGTATTTTATACACTTTGTCAACCGTTTCACGAAAATATGAAAGACGATTCGCATCGTCATTTTCATTTTGTTTTATGATATTTTTGTTTATCGGTCATACGTGGATATTAACGCCAAAAAGAAGTCATATTTGCTTTTTCTTTCATGTTATATCGAATGATATCTCCAAGGAGTTGATAGTTAACTTCTTGATTCCATTTGATTCTAAATAACATCGTTGAATGATCATATCCTGCATCCTTGATCGCTTGTGAAAATGTTTGAATTCCCACATACTCTGGAGCGACTGAAAAATGGTTTTTTGATGCACTAAAAGCTAAGATAAATGTTCCATGATCAATCAACATGGGTTGATTCCATTTGATTTCGCATTTAAGTGAGGGAAATGTCTTTAAAATCCAATCAATGATATCGTTTAGTTTCTCCCGGTGAGTTAAATTGGGGATAGTTTCTAGAAAATCGTTTAATGTTTTCATATCTTTATACACCAAGTGTTTCGGTATTTCCTTTCTCTAAGTGTATTATAAGCCATATCTTGAAGAGGTGCACGTGATATACAAAAATACCAAGGCACATGGTCCTTGGTATTCTTCATTATTCGCCTTCAATCCAAACTTTAATGTTTTTTAATAGTTCGTTCATAGGATAGGTCATGGATTCATCATTGATGAGTTTGGTTTCCCTAATTCTAGTTTTTCCTTCTCTTTCGTATTGGCGTTCAATACCTTTATTATTTTTAATCGTAAAGAACCAATCGCTCTCATCATTTTTAACGTCTTTGATAAAGAGTTCTAAATCTTTGATATCAAATAATTTAGGTTCACTAGATGATATATGAAGATCGAGGGCTTGTGCTTCTCCATAAATCCACCCTGTCTTTCCTTCTTTTTTCACACGATCAAAATAGTTGATGTCTTTGATGCCTACATTTTTTGGTTCAAAATCAATGATTTTATACCCTTGATACGTTAATATTCCTTGATCACCTTCATGGTATTTAAGCCAGTCTTTTTTCTTAACCTGAAAAGATAAAATCTTTTTCGTTTTTGTTTTAAATCTCACATAATAGGATTTATCCGTAAATGCTTGAGCGGTATCGACGGTTTGTTGAAAGTTTTCGTTGACCATTCTCGATTCCGCATAGTTTCCTAGCACCACCACCGATGCGCGTTCAATGGGTGAATTCTTTTGATTCACTTGATTTTTACGCATCACCAAAAAACCTATAATGCCTGCAATGAGTCCAACAAAGATAAATATAATCGCAATAATCACAAATTCCATAAGATCCCCCTAACTTTCTTTTTGGAAGAGGAAGATAACATCACTCGGTGCATAGCGAAGCCATTGATAATTATCTAAAACTTCATACGTATCCGTTTGACTGCCAAAAGTTAAATACAGAATATTTTCTCCTGCATTTTGGCCAGGTGCTATCGTCCAAGTACCGTCAATTACACTCGTATAAAGGGGGTCATTGATTGTATAACTTTCGGTGAATGTCCCATCTTCACGAATTATAATATAGTGATTTTGAACCAGATTTTGACCGTCACTTCGACTATAGAAGTTATATCTACCCACGATCGTTGCTGCACATTCTGTCGTGACACCTGCGGTATAGTTAATCTTAATGCGCATGAAATCGGCATAGTAACGATCTCCATCAACCACAATTTCTGCAAGTACTCCGATTTCATTTTCTCCATTGACTAATTCAACTTCATAGTAAATATATCCATCTTCTGATGCATAATAAGGCCCTTCAATCAACTGATCCCCTTGATAGAGTGTATAGACTGCATCTAAATGATTAGCTGTCACGGCAATTACCACTTTGTTTTGCAAATAACATGCCATCACATCATTATGTGTAGTCCCTAAAGTGATTTCATCACCCGTGACATCCATCCACACCTGATCATCGACATTTTGATCATATTCGGATAAGAATATAGCTTCAAGTGTGGGGAAATACTCATCTCCAATGGTGCCATCTAAAACTTTATTATATTCTTCTCCAATCGCTTCATAGTCAATCAATGCAGATTCTCCGATATAGAATATATCATCATAAAGAAGTGCACCATCATCTAAGATAGCTTGTGCATTAGCTCCTGATGAATAAGGTTCAAACTCATACACGCCAAGGCTCGTATCAAAATGAACTTTTCGGTTGGTCTGTCCTGGATAATTAGGGTCAGCAACATAAATGTCGTAGCCCTGCATCTTATAGGCCATGATTGCGTGACCGCTGACGATATCACCAAATTCATCATGGGAATAAATAGCCATGAGTTGTGGCTTTTCTGTGATCACCATCGCATAACTAAATGCGAAATAAATGAGTTGTTCATCATCCCCAGCAAAAGATAAATAATCATAAAAGTCTTCAGAGGTAAAATCAAGTAAGTTTTGAATTACGGATGCGAAGCGATAACCGAGATGATCATCTTCCATAAATGATTCTGTTGCTTCAAATCCAACATTATCAAAACGGTTATAGAGCGCTGGTTCATCGTTGGCCATCTTTTGTGTATGATAATACCAAGACATAGTTAAAACTTGACCTGCGCAATGTCCTCCTTGAGCTAGAAAGGAGCCATAATTTGTAAACTGCCAGTCATCGACACCAGGGACAAATCCTGTATCTACATAGGGATTGGTTACATTGGTGAGAGTAAGCAAATCATCAATACTTATTTTAGAGATGACAATACTTGAAAAATGATAAGTAAATAGGGTAATCTCTGTAGTAGTTAAATTCTTCATAGGAATTCCTTCAAGAGAATTCGTCTCTGGATTAAAGTAAAAGCCCATCGCGAACTCACCCTCTTCAAGTTCAATAGGAATCGTTAGTGTTAAGGGTTCGTTAGAAAATGTATGTCCATTATCAATATTGATGAGTGGTGTGATTGGCGTAAATGCATCCCCTAGATTATGAGATTCAATAGTTTGTGTCGTGATATCAAAAGGTGTCAGTTCATCATACGCTCCAAATGGAACCACCATCTCAAAACCATATATTGGTGAGGTTAACTCATCCACGGACAATACCGCTCCAGTGAATGGAACACTTTGTTCAAGTTCTGCCACAGGATCTCCAAGATCCAAAATTGGGGGTTCCACCGATGGACCTCTAAGCAAACCTAAAATAACAAAAATGAGAATCAATCCCGCAAGTGCACCAGCGGTAATATAGACATTTTTTTTAACGGAAAAGAATTTCTTAATATGTGGCCATGATTTCTTTGCATAAAAAATAGCTCGATCAAGAAGATATAAAAAAGCCTTCTTGATGAATCGAGCCACTTTCTTTATGACATTCCATGTTTTTTCACGATACAAAACCACTTGACTTCCTGTTTCTTTTCCACACTTGGGACATGTTTTTTTCCATGCGGAAACTTCTTCTTTACAATGTGCACATTTCATAAGGTACCCTCCTGATTGTTAATAATAAAAAAACCATGGTTCCCTTTTCATGGTTCTCTGCTCATCTAGGTGTCGTCTTTATCTCTATTTTATGACATCTTCATGACATTTACAATAAAAATTTAAGATTGCATAAGATTTGACGTCGTGTTATCCTAAACATATAAGGACATCCACGATAGTACATCTAAAATCAACTGAAGGAGAAAAAGATGAAGAAAATTGTTTTTAGCTTTATATTTTTATTCGGACTAAGTCTATTCTTAGTCGCATGCGGAGGGGGAAGTTCGAAAACTGCGGGTGATATGATCGATACACTTGAGGGGGATGGTTATGTCCTCGAACAACGCGATGAAGATTCTAGAGAGTATTATCAAGCCAATATGGTCAATGATAAATATGATCTAGACATTGATGTGATTGATTTATACGTCGGTTACGTGAATTCAAGCGAACGATGGGCAGAAATCATTGTCTTAAAAGATGCTGCTCAAGCTGAAGACTTCTATGATGAGCTCATGATAGAAGGTACTGAAGGGCGTTTCGTTGTTATGAAGGAAAATGTTGTTATCCTCACCTTCTCTTCTGAAACCGCAGGTCTCTTTTCCACAAAAGGATAACAGGGGAATATCTCCCCTGTTTTCTTTTTAAAATAGATTTTGACCGAGTATTGCTCCTAAGATCATTCCAAAAATCATACAAACTAAATTTAGAATCATGAGAAAGATGCCTAAACCATCTTTTTCTTTTTTAACACGATATCCAAAATAGATCCCTAGCCCACCGAATAAGGGTGGAAAGAAGAGTGTTGAAACGAGTGCAAAGATAATACCTAAGACGATAAAAGTTGTGACATTACTGACTGGTCTTGCCTTGGGTAGACTGACCGGTGTGCCACATGATGGACATGATGACATCGTATCATCGAATTGTGTCCCACAATGTTTACAATACATAAAATTCCCTCCGCTTTTTATATGATATATGATTATCATAGCACGACTCTAAGAGATAGACAATCCTTTATAAGCACATATAAAAAGATTCAATCCACAAGGACTGAATCTTCATTTTATTTTCCTAATGTTTCCTTAAGCATCGTTAAGCCAACTTTTCCTTTGACTAAATCGATATTGAGAACATAGACCTTCACGATATCGCCTACATTTAAGACATCTTTAGGATGCTTAATATAGGATTTACTTATCTTAGAAATATGAAGGAGTCCATCTTCTTTTAATCCAATATCGATAAACGCACCAAAATCAACCACGTTACGTACAGTACCTTCAAGTTCCATACCAACAGATAAGTCATCAATTTTAAGAATGTCATTTCTTAAGAGAGGTTGTGCATACTGATCACGTGGATCGCGAAGAGGCGCGATGAATGCATCCAATATATCATCTAGTGTATATTTATCGACATGGAGTTCTTCTTGAATCTTTTTACGATCAAGAGAAGAAACCGCTTCTTTAACGATCTCTTTACCAAACATTTCACCCGTGATATGATAACGTCTCATGATCTCTTTAGCGATTCCATAAGACTCAGGGTGAACAGAAGTCATATCAAGGGCTTCATCTCCATCTTGGATTCGAAGAAAGCCTGCGGCTTGTTCAAAGGATTTGCCACCCATCTTAGGTACATTGAGAAGTTCATCCCGACGTTTGAATCTACCCATCTGATCACGATACTTCACGATGTTTTCTGCTGCAGATTTGTTTAAACCTGAAACATACATCAATAATGCTTTAGATGCCGTATTTACATTCACACCGACTTGGTTGACGGCTTGTGTGACGACAAAGTTTAATTGTTCATTGAGTTTTTTAGGTGTCACATCATGTTGATATTGACCTACACCAATCGACTTAGGATCAATTTTAACGAGTTCAGAAAGTGGATCTTGAAGACGTCTAGCGATCGAGGCAGCTGAACGCTCTTCTACTGAAAAGTCAGGGAACTCTTCTCTGGCGAGTTCAGATGCGGAGTAAACGGAAGCCCCTGCTTCGTTGACAATAACGTATTGGGCTTTCATTCCTGTGGTTTTAATCAGATCAGCGACAAAACTTTCGGTTTCACGAGAAGCGGTCCCGTTACCAATCGCAATAATATCCACCTTATATTTCTTAATCAGAAGTAAAAGTTTTCTTTGTGATTCCATAATCTGCTCAACGGTAATTCTTCCCCCAAGCGTCTTTTCATGGGGATAAATCACACCTTTTTCTAAGACAGTTCCTTGTGCATTGACCACAGAAAGCTTGCATCCTGTACGGAAGGCTGGGTCAATTCCTAAGACGACTTTATCTTTCATGGGTGGTTGTAAAAGAAGTTTTTGTAGATTGACACTGAAGATTTCAATCGCTTGTTCTTCTGCTTTATCAGTGAGTTCAGCACGAACTTCACGCTCAAGTGATGGATAGATTAAACGCTTTAAAGCATCATCGATCGCTTCTTTAATATAAGGAGATGCAGGTGAATTTTCTCTTTTAATGATTTTACGTTCAAGATAGGAAGTCATGCGTTCCTTATCGGTTTCAACCTTAACGGTAATAACCTTTTCGTTTTCTGCACGGTTAATGGCGAGTACTCGATGAGGACGGATCTTACTGACGGGTTCTTGATACTCGTAATACATCTCATAGACTTTCTTCTCATCGACGGCATTCTTCTTTATTGAGGTCATCACTTGTCCATGAGAAATCATTTCTTGACGTAAAGACTTTCTGTAATTGGCATCATCAGATATCATTTCAGCGATGATATACTTCGCACCTTCAATGGCTTCTTCAGGCGTTTTCACATCTTCTTTTACATACTTCTTGGCTTCTTTTAAGACATCATCATTGGTCATAAGCAAGATCCAATTCGAAAGAGGTTCTAGACCTTTCGCGATCGCTTCGGTAGCTTTTGTCTTTTTCTTTTCTTTATAGGGACGATATAAGTCTTCGACTTCCACAAGTTTTTGTGCAGCTAAAATTTCTGCTCTTAAATCTTCTGTGAGCATCCCTTTTTCATCAATCAAACGAATGACATCTTCCTTACGCTTAAAAAGATTGTTTTGATAATCCCAGGTCTTATAGATTTCATTGATCTGTTCTTCATCAAGACCACCGGTTGCTTCCTTACGATAGCGCGCGATAAAAGGAATCGTATTTCCTTCTTCAAGCAACTCTAAAACGGTGGTAATGCCTTTCATGGGAATGCTTAATGTTTTTTGAATATCTTTTAGAATTTGTTCGTTCATGATTACCTCTATATAGCACAAAAGGGCTGAGCCCTTTTTGTTTTCTTATAATTTTCCAATCTCTCTCACAATATCGACCACTCGGACTTCAAGACTAAATGTCTGGGCTTCCACATCAAAGGTCAAGAACAAGTTATCACGGGTTAGGTCGAGATCAAGATGTGCAAACTCTGTACCCGCTAATCCTTCTTCTGCTTCATCAAGATCAATTAAGAAGAAAGCTTTATCGGTCAGATCCTTGCTTAGAATTAATTCTTTAATCTCTTCATCAATATCGGAACCTCGGTAGAAATACACATAGATTTCATTGTTATCATTGATGAGTTGAAGTAACTCTTCATAATCTGTTTTTCCTTGGAAATAACTGAAATCACCATAGACACCAGAACCGTCATCATAGGTTAAATACTTTAGGTCTGAAGCGGTGATGGAAATATAGTCATCATAGACACCTGGGACTTCTTCATCATTCATAAAATACTCAATCGTGAAAATAATCGCGACAGTGATTAATGTGAGTGCGATCACAGACATCCCAATGCGAAAGAACAAAATTTCGTTCTTGGATGGTTCGCGTTTTGGATTGGTCTTTGCTAATTCTTTATTTTGCTTGTCAGACACGTTTTTTTGTGCTGAGGGTTGTTTCTTTTTGTTGGCTTGGTTTACTTGTTGGACTCTTGCCATAATGTCACATCCTATCACTTAAGAATTATACCGAAATATCTTATAAAATACAACTTTGTGAGACATTATGTTAAAGTGTCTCAATCACAACGTATGCCATCGCATAATCTTTTGTGTGTGTAATCGATATGTGAATCGTCATCTTATCTGATTGGTGTTTTGAAATCACATAAGGTTTCCCATTTAAATCGTTCAAGATGGAAAAATCTTTATAGTTTGCCGTTTTGTCACCTTCAAAAAATGCTTTAAAAAGGGCTTCTTTTGCGGCAAATCTTCCCCCTATAAAGGTAAGTTTTCGATCTTCACTCGTGATGCTATCAAAGATCATCTTTTCATCATCGGATAAGATACGTTCAATAAACTTATCTTGAGTCCACGAAGTTATTCTTGAGAGCTCGACTAAATCAATTCCGATACCTTGGATCATTTCAAACCCTCCCTAATCTCACTTGCCATCTGTCTAATCTTGACCAAACGATGGTTCAATCCTGATTTACTGATGGGTTCATGATAGGTTTCTAGATAGAGGTCAACAAGTTCCATTAAACTCGCATCGGGATTATTTTTTCTCAGTTCAATGACTTGTCTACTCTTCTGATCAATCTGACCTGCAGGAATATATTTTTCTACAATCTCGATATCGTTAATTTGTTTATATGCCGCTTCAACTGCTTTTTTTTCATTCGCGATTTCCATATTCATCACCCGATTAATCGAATTGTTGAAATCACGTTTAATACGAATATCTTCAAACTGGAAAACAGAGTTCATCGCGCCTGTTAACTGCAAGAAATCACTAATGCCTTCTGCATCTTTTAGATAAACTATGAAACCATGTCTACGATTGGTAATCTTCGCGTTAAGATCAAAAAAGTTCATCAACTTTTGGATAAAGACGACTTGATCTGGGTCTTGAGAATATATTTCTAAGTGATACTCAGCGGTTTTGGGATGATTCACAGATCCTCCAGAAAGAAAAGCAGCTCTTAAAAATGCTTTCTTTGTATCTGGTGCTTCCGTCATGAGCTCTTCATTATCAATGGGATTTTCAAAGAGTCCATGCTCATTGATAATATCTTCAACCTTCGATTGAATACGGATAATAATCGTATTTCTTTGGTTAAGTTTGTTATTCTTTTGAGTGATTAAACTTGTTTCTGCTTGATAAAGCGTGCGTACTAATTGCAAAAACCGTTTTGCAACGGTAGGATTATTGATCTTGAAATCGAGCATTTTTCTACGCTCTTCGATATGAAATTCGGTATTCAAGTTAAGGAATGCTGAAAACTCCGCGAGTTGTTCATCGACCCCAACCGGAATGGTGACCAATTCCTCTTTAACAGTTCTTGCAAAACTCATGGTTTACTCCCAAGATTCGATATATTTTAAAGCATTTTGAGCTGCGATGGCTCCATCTGCTGCTGCGGTGATGACCTGACGAATTTGTTTAACAATAACATCGCCTGCAGCATAAATACCTGGAACAGCAGTTTCCATCTTTTCATTAGCAATCACGTATCCCCATTGATTGGTGATGCCTAGATCTTTGACAAATGTGGTCACAGGAATAAGTCCCACATATTCGAAAACACCTTCTGCAGATATCGTTTCTTTTTCGCCTTTGTTATTCTTAATGGTGACACCGGTGAGCCCTTTGTCATCCATTTCAAATTTATCAACAACGGATCCAAAGCGATAGTCAACATTCGTCATTTTATGAAGTATGTCTTGTGCTTTAGGATCTGCGGTTAAAAAGTCTAGGTTTTGCACAATGGTGACATGAGTCGCCAGTGTTGCAAGATATGAGGCTTCTTCAACCGCGGAGTTTCCTCCCCCGATCACAATAACCTTACGATCCTTATAGAGGGGGCCATCACAAATCGCACACCAGCTAATCCCGTTCATCGCAAGTTGATCTTCGTTTTCAACACCTAAACGGCGAGGGACGTTTCCACTCGCGATAATGACCGTTTTGGCTTCATAGGTTGCACTAGGGGTCGTCAATTTCTTGATATTGCCTTCAAGTTCAACTTTAGTGACCTCATCATAGATCACTTCAATATCGAGTTCATACGCGTGATCGATCATCATTGTAGCAAGTTCATAACCCGCTACTTTTTTGGCACCTGTATAGTTTTCAATTTCATTGTATTTGGATAACTGTCCACCTGGGGTATCCTTTTCAAACATCGCGACCTTTAAGTTCGCTCTTTTGGCATAAATTCCTGCGGTAATCCCTGCGGGACCTGTTCCGATAATGAGTACATCATAAAGCATAGTTTTCATCTCCTATATCAAATCTTTAATATTTGCTAATTCATCAATGACAAAGTCAGGCTGATAGCTAAGCATCTGACCTAATCTTTCACTATACGTCACTGCACACGTTAAAATACCCGCTTTCTTGGCAGCGACAATATCATTTTCGTGGTCACCCACGTAAACGGTTTGTTCTTTCTTGGCTCCAAATAATAGGAGCGCTTTTTCAATCGGTTCTGGTGCGGGTTTGTGCTCTTTGACATCTTCATAACCGATGATTCCTTCAATGAGATCATCGAGTCCCACTAGCGATAAGTGATGCAATGCGACATGACGCATCTTGGAAGTGACCACACCGACTCTTATTTTCTTTCTTTTTAAAAATTCAATGGTTTCTCTAGCTCCTGGATAACTTTGCAGCCCCTTTTCAATCATTTCTTCCGAGACTTCACGGTAGAATTTTACCATTTCATCCACTTTTTCTGGGGAATCCGTATAATATCCAAAGGTTATGAACAAGGTATGTCCAAGAAAATTTGTATATTCTTCATCCGTAAGTGACAGATGAGGAAAGTATTTTTTAAACGTGATTTTAAACGTGTCGATAATGATTTTTGTCGTTTGAATGAGGGTTCCATCAAGATCGAATAATACGGTCTTAATCATGGGAACTTACCAACATATCAACATAGTACTTTTGATCTTTAATCACTTTGCTTTTCACATAGATCATGATGATACCACCGAGCATAAAGAGACCTAAAGATAAGATAATGTTGGTTGGTAAACCAAACATACGTAAAGCATCATTGGGATCACCACCGGTACGTAAAGGTTCAATAATTGCCCCACGACCTAGACCGTACCAAATGAGATATAAGCCAATCGTATCTCCTACTTTAAACCAACGTTTTCTGCGTGCGATCAGTAAGAAAATGAGTCCTGCTAAATTCCATAGTCCTTCATAAAGGAAGGTGGGATGATGGTAGACGCCATTAATAAACATTTGATCTTTGATAAATGCCGGTAAAATATTGAGAATAAACTGTGATTCAATCGCTGGACCGTAAGCTTCACGGTTCATGAAATTACCCCAACGACCAATGATTTGACCCACTAAAAATCCGATAGCTAAAATATCTGCAAGCAACCAAAAATTGAGTTTCTTCTTCTTTGTCCAAATAATAATAAAGATAACCGCGGTAATGACAGCACCATGAATGGAAAGTCCGCCATTTTGAATATTAAAGATATCCCCGATAGAGTTATAATTAGGGCTTGGGTCGAATAACACATAATAAAGTCTAGAGCCAATAATGGATAGAGGAACAGCCCAGATTAAAGCATCAAAGAGCATTTCTGGATTCCATCCAACACGTTTAAATTCTTCATAGGCTAAGAAGGCACCTAACGAAAGTCCAGTTAAAATAAATACAGCATACCAAGCGATTTGAGCAAAACCTAAATCGACTGCGATATTGTTATAAGGTGTCCCACTCTGGGGTAGGATCGCTAATGCTAAAACAATCAAAAAGACAATGGGTAGAATCGTATAGTTTCTTCTATCACTGCTTTTCTTAAAGAACTCAATAATCTTCGTCATCTTCGTCATCCTTTCTCTTTCCTGCCGCACGAAGGGCAACTGCTTGGGTTAATTCATAGGCTGCATTGTAGCCTAAGTATTTTAGTTTTTGATTCATCGCTGCAGATTCCACCAATGTCGCCACATTTCTTCCTGGAAGAATCGGAATCGTGATTTTCGCAATCTCTGTATTAAAGATTTTAATATATTCGGTATCAATACCTAAACGGTCATACTGTTTAGCTTTTTTCCAATGTTCAAGTTCAACGACTAAACGAATTTTCTTGTTTTCGCGATATGCTCCTGCACCAAACATTTGCACCACATCCACAATCCCAATCCCACGAACTTCGATATATCTTTCTAAGACTTTAGGCGCACTTCCAATCAACACACCAGGTGCTGCTTCAAAGATATCCACGCGGTCGTCGCTGATTAAAATATGACCTCGTTTAACGAGTTCTAGTGCTGTTTCACTTTTACCAATGCCTGATTTACCTGTAATCAGTGTTCCAAGACCGTGGATATCAAGTAAGACGCCATGCATCGAGGTTCTTGGCGCGAGTTTACTGTGAAGATATTGATATAATGCACCTGAAAGTGGAGTTGTTCTCGACTCACTTTTCATAATGGCTACATTATATTGATCCCCTAGTTCAATAAAATAATCATCGATTTCCACATTGACTGAAAAGATGATCCCTGGAGGATTCTTTTCAAATATATCTTCTACGCGTTGTTTTCGAATATCATAGGGAAGAAGGTTTAAGAAATGCGCTTCTTTCGATCCCACCAAAATAAGACGTTCAGCATCAAAGAAATCAAGAAATCCTGCAAGCTCAACCCCTGGTCGCGATAACATTTCAGCTTTAATTAAATTCTCCATGCACTTTTTGTCGTTTAAGACGTGAAGATTGAGATCTCTAGCGACATGTTTAATCTTAAGTTTCATCGTTTTCCTCCTAAGAAGACAATCTTTTCATTATACAAAAAGCGTCTTAAATATACCGATATAACCAGTCTTAATAGCGAAAAGCTAAAAGCGAAGATGATCAAACGCTCAATGGAGAAAAAATGAAACCCTTCAATGAGTGTTAAATCTACCAAATAGAGAATCACAATCTGTATCATGACAGAAAGTAGACCTAAACTATAAAGCATCGCCTTAAATAAGTATTTAAACATCAGTATTTTAACAAAGTTTTCCATAAAGGTCAAAAGTAGAACTGCTAGAACAAATCCTACCAATGTCATATCGACCAGTGGCCAGTTCAGTCCAATCGCTAGCCCTAAAACAACTGCAAACATCAATACATTCACGGTGAGTGACAACACCAAATGAATCACATAGTTTTTATGCAAGAGAAAACCAAGCGCAACGCTTAAATGTCGCGTGGTCGATTTCTTTTGTTTTTTAAGTTGTTCGAGCATCTCAAGAAGCTCTTCTTCAGTAAGTTTCTTGGGATCCTTATCGGGTTTTTGATCGTTCATTTGACTCCCAACACGTGATATTGTATCACATTTGTTTATTTTCTTATATTTCTAAAGTTTTCTTTAAATACTGACCTGTATAAGAATTGGCGACTAGTGCAATCTCTTCTGGGGTACCGAGTGCAATCACTTCGCCACCACCATCGCCACCTTCTGGTCCTAAATCGATGATATAATCCGCATTCTTAATGACATCGAGATTATGTTCGATGATGACCATCGTCGCGCCTTCATCGACAATCCGGTGAAGTACTTTAAGCAAGCGTTTGACATCATCGGTATGGAGACCTGTTGTGGGTTCATCTAAAATGTAGATGGATGAAGAGGTAATCTTTCTGTAGAGTTCTGAAGCGAGTTTCACACGTTGTGCTTCACCACC
>QZKD01000034.1 GCA_003605085.1 Acholeplasma sp.
GACATTGATAAATGACATTTTCTAAGTTTTTAATATCATTTAGTTTGTAGGTATATTTCTTTTGAAGGTTAAATTGACTTGTTGAAAAATAGAGAGATTTTGTGATTTTTTGATAGATGGCTCTTTCAGAAAGAGCATTGACTTCATCTTTGGTCATAAGAAGATATTTTTCTGTTTCAATTCTTCCCCTAAACGTCTTTTTTGACCAGGGAGGATTCACCAAATAGGCATTCATATGCTTAACGACATACAAATCAACTCCTGCACGTTTGATAAATTTAGCGATAGAAAACGCAGGGGTTAATGAGGTCCCTGTGGGTGAGATTTGACCCTCAGGAAAAATAGAGACGAGTCCACCTTTCTGCAAGATCCGAAATGCTTTTTTAGTGGCTACTGGATCAGCTTGCATCAAACTTTTTGGAATGGCTCTTGCAAGTCTTAAAAAGAAACCAGTCAATGGCTCGTAAAACATTTTACTTGCAGCAAGATAGGTAACCCGATAAGGATATAGAGCTGCTGTGGTATATACAAAATCATAAAAACTTGTATGATTGGACAACGCGATAGCGGGTCCTTTAATTTTTATTTTTTTAATGATGCGTTGACCTTTGAGAAATGCAAATATTTTGAGTAAAAATCCAAGGGTCACAAAAAGAAACCAATTGGGGCGTTTCATACTTAAAGTGAACTTAAAATGTTTTCAGTATGAATTTCATCACGTTGAATCGCATCATGGATTTGTTTTTGCTTTTCTGCATCGATTTTGTATCGATAAGAAATGATGATGCCAATACTCATGAAGATCAAGGGCGCAAAGGCCATGATTAAACGAATCATCAAGGTTGCACTCTCCGGTTGACTCACCACTTGTGCGCCACCCAAAATTTGTTCTTGGAAACCTGCAGCACCAATTAAGAACATGACAAATGATAAACCTATGGCTTGAGCGATTTTATTGATAAAATTGGTAAAACCACTCATTTGACCATCCAAGCGATCTTTAAACTTTAATTGTCCGGCATCGACAACATCGCCATACATCGTATGAGGGACTAAGCCAGGACCACTAATACCGAAGCCCATGAGTCCACCAAGAAGATAGACAAATATCGGACTCGCATTGGCTGGGATCAGTAAAATACCTAAAGCTGTGATGATCCATAGCATGCCACCTAGACGATACGCAAATGTTTTCCCCTTTTTCGCAATAACACTTAAATAGACAGGTAGTGCCACAATTTGCATAGAAAACATCAGTGCAGCCGCAATCAATCCCACCATTGTGCCCTCACCTTGGGCAGTTAGATCTTTTACGATAAAAAAATCGATATAAAAGAAGAATAATCCACTCATAATGGCCATTGACATTTGAAGTACTAAAAACATCCCTAAGTACTGTCTAAAAGGCTTTAGTGATAAAGGTTTAACGAGTGCTCTCACTGAAAATTTAGTGGTCACTTTAGGTGTTTGAATTTCTTCTTTGGCGAATAGTCCTGTAAAAAGAACAGATAACCCAAAGATGAGCCCGAAGCTCAAACTCATCACTTGATAGCCAATCGTTTCATCGCCAAACATACCGACAATAATTCCAGGAACAGCGACACACAAAATGGATGCGAAGATGGAAAATCCTAAACGATACGAGTTATAGGATGCTCTTTCTTGGTATTGACTGCTAATCTCACTAGATAGCGAGTAATAAGGAATCATAATCATCGTTTGTACGGTGGTAAATACGAGATACGATCCTAGGGTTGCAATCACACGGAGTGCGAGTGATGAAAACCCATAAGGAAAGAAAAGAAAATACATAGAAAGTAAGACAAGAGGTGATGCAATGATTAAATAAATACGACGTTTTCCAAATTTGGAAGACGTATGATCGGAGATATATCCCATCAGTGGATCAGTGATGGCATCCCAAATTCTCGCCACTAAAACAATCACACCAATCCAATATGGACTGATTCCAACCGTTAGTGCTAAAAATCCAGGATATAAAAAGTTAATGATATTAAACGATCCTCCGCCAAAAATATCTGCAGATGCAAATGCTAGTTTCTTGTGAATTTGACTTTTCGCCATAATGTTCTCCATTCTTGAGGCATATAATTACATTATACGGAAAATCGACTAAACTTCAATATTCTTTTGATTTGAATATCAAAACATTGTACAAAGCAACACAAAACGTCTATTATATAAGACACCATGCATTATTATGGAAAAATTGTTGACATCACGTGATTTTAAGCATAGAATATAACTGAATAAAACCTACGTGTAAGTATCCAAATATATGAGGAGGAGCATCTGTGAAACATCCACTAACGACTTATTTTCTTGAGGTTTATCAAGAATCCATCCATATCATTCACGACAAAGTCTTGTTTGTCATTTCTGATCATAAAACCGATTATCTCATTCTTGAGGGGAATGATTCGTTGGGTTTTTTTGGTGAATTAATCACCGTTGGCTCACACCAAGCTATTAAAATTCCCTTGACACATCACAACGCAAACATCCTAAGATCACATTTCCCATTTACCAATCCTATTCCAGTACTAAGAAAAAAACGTTCCTTCGGTCTTGGAGATCGCTTGGGGATTGCAGGTGAAGGACATCTTAGAGTGTTTAAAGCATGTGATGCTTATCCTGTTCTTGCGCAGCAATCCATGCGAGAACTTACCTTAACAAAAAGAAGTTATGAGGACGTATTGGATGCTGCATCCTTCGCCGTCTTTAAGTTTGGCTATCACGATGGTTTTGGTGCTGATGGGGATCATTTGAAAAAAATGGATGATATTGAAAATGTACTCAAACTTGGTTATACAATGATCACCCTAGATTGTAGTGACTATATAAAAAATGATGTCCTGACTTTGAGTGATGAAGAGATTAAAAATCGTATCACCTTACCCGAGGTAATGAAAAAAATATATTTAGACCGTGAGATTAATGTCGAAGGACATCTGATTCATTTTAATGAAATGGATTTAATGCGTGCCTATTATGTGTATCAAGATGCGATCGAATATACCACAAAAGTTTATCAGAAATTTTTTAAGAATCAAGCGTATGCTGCAAACCTTGAATTATCGATCGATGAGACCATGACTCCAACAAAACCGGTAGAACACTTTTTTGTCGCGAACGAACTCAAAAATCAAGGTGTTGTTTTAGATACCTTAGCGCCACGTTTTTGTGGTGAATTTCAAAAAGGCGTGGATTACATCGGTGATCTCAATCAATTTGAACGTGAACTTGGTGTTCATGCTGCCATCGCTAGACATTTCGATTACAAATTAAGTATTCACTCAGGTTCAGATAAGTTTTCAATTTTCTCAATTATCGGGAATCATACCAAAGGTATATTTCATATCAAAACTGCAGGAACGAATTGGCTAGAAGCCATGAGATTAGTGGCCATTAAAGATCCAAATCTTTATCGTGAGATTCATGCCTTTGCACTAGATGCCTTTGATGAGGCTAGAAAGCTCTACCATGTAACAACTGACTTAACAAAGATACCCTCACTTAAGACCCTTTCTGATGATGAACTTCCCGCATTATTTCAATTGAACGATGCAAGACAACTCATTCACATCACTTATGGAGCAATCTTGACAGCGGAAAATAATCAACAAGACCGGTTTAGAACAAAGCTTTATCGTTTATGGAGCAGTTATCATCAGGAATATGCACGGATGCTTGAATCTCATATTGGTGAGCACATACGTAAACTCTATGACGGGTTTATTTCTTAATCATAAGATTTTATGGGCGGAAGATCACGTATCTTTTCGCCTTTTGTTTATCATTTGATCCACTTGACAAAAATGCAGGATAGTATTAGAATATTATTATAAACGCTGTTTATTATAATGGACAATATTAAACTGATTGAGGACATTAATATATGAAAGTCAAACATATAACATTGGGATCTACATTGTTGGCAATAGGGATACTTTTGCCATTTTTAACAATTAACCAACCCCAGTTGGGACAGGTATTCTTATTGATGCATATTCCTGCTTTGCTTGCTGGTTTTCTCCTTGGAGGAAAATGGGGAGGACTCGTAGGTTTTCTTATGCCCTTACTAAGGAGCGTTCTTGTTGGAATGCCCCCGCTTTATCCAACTGCATTGATTATGTCATTTGAACTTATGACTTATGCTTTTGTTGCTGGAATTGTGAGTTCAAAACTTACCTATAAGTCTTTTCATGTGATACTTTCACTCGTGCTTGCGATGATAGCAGGACGTCTTGTTTGGGGTGTCATGAGCGTCATCTTCCTTTCACTTGAAAATCTTCCCTTCACATTTGAAATATTCATCGCAGGAGCATTTATTACCGCTTTACCAGGTATAGGGATTCAACTAATTTTTATTCCACTATTGATTCATTTTATGAACCGAGCAAAGCTCATCCATACAAAATGAAAAACATCATCACTCTTATCGAATGGAAACATATACTTAATGAATTAATCAAGCAAAATGAAACGCCATATGTGATTGCTATCGATGGGGATGCTGCTTCAGGCAAAACCACATTTAGTCAACAATTCGCAAATAATCCTTTGATTTGGATTGTTTCAATGGACCATTTCTATCTCCCCTTGGACCAAAGAATGGATGCTGTAGGTGGGCATATGGATTATGATAAGCTGATTCAAGGCGTCTTCATTCCTCATAGCCATCATCAATCTATGCATTATACTTGGTATGACCCACATACCACAAAAATTATCCAAGATATCCATTTAGCCTATCGTCCGATCATCATTTTAGAAGGAGCTTATAGTTGCCATCCAAAACTCCGCCAATGGATCACACTAAGTGCGATGTTTACGATCAACGATGAATTACAAAGAACAAGAATT
Organism: Acholeplasma sp.; assembly: GCA_003605085.1. Classification (GTDB taxonomy): domain Bacteria; phylum Bacillota_I; class Bacilli_A; order Acholeplasmatales; family Acholeplasmataceae; genus Peloplasma. The sequence goes on from QZKD01000034.1 coordinate 4,888, forward strand.
ATTCAGCGTTCAAATCAGGTAACCTATGATAAATTTCATGATATCTGGATTCCAAAAGAAAAAAACTATCAAAAACAAACTAAACTTGATCAATACGTCAATTATCATATCCATGTGAAAGAATAAGGAGAATATCGATGAAAACATTTAAGTATGATCTCATATCCCCAACGAGTATGGGAGTAAGAATTACCCCAATCGATCGTCAACCGATCGAAACTTCACATCTTTTTGAAATGCAAGCGACCTCTGCGGAGTCCAATGTGCTTAATGTGAGTGCTTCTTTGGGCTTAAAAACAAAGGTACTGACGAAATTTGTCGAAGATAGTCCGATCTCTCGCTTCATCAAACATGAACTAGGAAGAAGACACATTGATTATGAAGGTATCTCAGTGCCTCAGGGTGGACCTTGGGGGTATAGACATCAGTTTAATATCGCTGATAGTGGCTTTGCTTACCGAGGACCTCGTGTCCAAAATGATCGTGCAGGCGAAGTGGGAAGAACCTTAGCAGCAGAAGATTTTGATCTCAAGCGAATCTTAGAAGATGAAGGTGTTAAGTATCTTCATTTATCAGGATTAATCGCATCACTTTCCAAAGAAACAAGTGACTTCTGTTTAACTTTAGCTAAAAAGGCGAAAGCAGTAGGAAGTAAAATCTCCTTTGATTTAAATTATCGTGCATCTTTTTGGAAAGGTAGAGATCAAGAACTTCGCTCCATTTTCCATGACATAGCCAGTATTTCTGATATTCTTATTGGCAATGAAGAAGATTTCCAATTGTGTCTAGGAATTCAAGGACCAAAAGCCGGTGGAAAAGATATCCATGGTCAAATCGATCGTTTTAAAGACATGATGCTGAACGCGAAAAAGCAATATCCTTCCGTCAGTGTGTTTGCTACCACACTTCGTGAAGTCATCAATGCTAATGAACACCTCTGGGGTGCTGTAGTCTTAAATCATGAGACATGGACCGTATTAGAACCTAAACCCATCTTGGTTTATGACCGCATTGGTGGTGGTGACGGATTTGTCGGTGGTTTACTCTATGGGCTTATTTCCGGTTTTGAACCAGAAAAAGTGGTACAATTTGCTTGGGCAACAGGTGCACTCGCTGCTTCGGTCAAAGAAGATTATGCAACACCAGTAGATGAAGCTCAAGTATGGAACATCTATAAAGGAAACGCTCGCGTAGAAAGGTAGAAAAGTATGAAACAAATTTCTGATTTAGCATTAATCGGTATCGCCGTCATGGGTGAAAACTTAGCACTTAATATGGCATCGAAAGGTTTTCATTTAACTGTATATTCTCGTAAACAGGAAACTGTGGATCAATTCATTCAAGGAAGAGCGAAAGGTTTTCCTATCGTCGGAACCACGGATTTGAAAAATCTTGTTCAATCATTAAAACTTCCTAGAAAAGTGATGCTTATGATCAAAGCGGGGGATCCTGTTGATCAAGTCATCGAACAACTCATTCCTCTTTTGGATCAAGGTGATGTCATCATTGATGGAGGAAATTCTCTATTTACAGATACAAACCGTCGTACTGCTTACTTAAAATCCAAAGGAATTCACTTCATTGGCACTGGTGTCTCCGGTGGTGAAGAAGGCGCTTTGACTGGACCTTCTATCATGCCTGGTGGATCCAAAGAAGCATGGCCGATTGTGAAACCTATTTTGCAGTCAATCGCTGCAAAAGTCAGCGACGGAGGGATCTGCTGTGACTGGGTCGGTGAAGATGGAGCAGGACATTTCGTGAAGATGGTCCACAACGGCATCGAATACGGAGATATTCAATTGATTACCGAAGCATATCATCTTATGAGAGAACTATTATCTCTCGATAATCAGACGATGGCAGACACGTTTGCTGAGTGGAATAACACTGAACTAGATAGCTATCTGATTGAAATTACAGCCGATATTTTAAACTATAAAGATGAAAACAATGAACACCTAATTGATAAAGTGTTAGATACTGCAGGACAAAAGGGAACTGGCAAATGGACGGTCAGTGCATCCCTTGATCAAAGTGTTCCTCTAACCTTGATTGGTGAATCCGTCTTTGCGCGATTCTTATCCGCGATGAAGGAAGAAAGAGTCATCGCTTCAAAGCGTTATAATGTCCTACGTCCAAGCTATGATGGCGATAAAAAGGCTTTTGTTGAAACATTAAGAAAAGCCCTTTATGGGGCGAAAATCATGTCATATACTCAAGGTTATGCTCTAATGAGACAGGCAGCAACTGACTTTGGTTGGGCACTCAATTATGGAGGAATCGCCTTGATGTGGCGTGGCGGTTGTATCATCCGTTCGGTCTTTTTGGATAAGATCAAAAAAGCGTTTGAAGTCAATCCTAATTTGACCAATTTACTCTTGGATGATTACTTTGAGAAGACAATTAAGTCGGTGATTCCTTCGCTTCGAGAAGTGGTTGCTACTGCTATCAAACATGGCATTCCTGTGCCTGCACTCAGCGCTGCAATTTCATATTTTGATGGGTATACCACTGCATCACTTCCTGCGAATCTTTTACAAGCACAACGTGACTACTTTGGGGCACATACCTATGAAAGAACTGATCGTCCTCGTGGAGAATTCTTCCATACGAACTGGACAGGTCGTGGTGGAAATACGTCATCAACGACGTATAATGTGTAGGTGATCATTATGAAACATCCCTCATTAAAAGATAAAGTTGTCGTTGTTACAGGTGGAGCTGGTGGTTTAGGGTCAGCGTTCTGTCAAGCACTCGCTGATGAGGGTGCACGTGTCGTCATACTAGGGCGTAATTTGGATAAAGCGGAAGCCTTTGCTGAAGAACTCAGGAAAAAAGGAGGCGACGCATTAGCGGTTTCAGCCGATGTCACCGATGAAGCAAGTCTAATAGAAGCTGCGAAAATCATTATTGATACGTATCAAGGTATCGATATTTTGATCAATAATGCTGGAGGAAATCATCCGAATGCGACCACAGAGATTCGTTTTGCGAGTGAACGCACCAATGATACAGTTCGCGATTTCTTTAAAATGAACGTAGATGATATGGAAGGATTGCTATCCCTTAATATTATGGGTTCACTCATCCCAACCCAAGTTTTCGCGAAGTTCATGAATAAAGAGCGTCATCCATCCATCATCAACATCAGTTCAATGAGTGCATTTAAACCATTGACAAAGATCCCAACCTATAGCGCTGCAAAAGCTGCCATCAATAACTTAACGCAGTGGATGGCCGTCTACTTCGCATCGGCAGGAATCCGTGTGAATGCATTAGCACCAGGATTTTTTGCTACTGACCAAAACCGTCATCTCTTATTCAATCAAGATGGATCAAGAACCGCACGTACTGCTCTCATTTTAGATCATACCCCGATGGGTAGATTTGGCGAACCCGAAGAATTAATCGGCACACTTTTATGGTTACTCGATCATGAAGTATCGGGTTTTGTCACAGGCATCATTGTTCCAGTGGACGGCGGATTTTCAGCATTCAGTGGGATTTAATTATGGAAATATTTAGACATTTACCCAAGGATGCTCCACTATCCATAGAGGAAATTAAAGAAGCCCTTATTGAATCTTTACATGGAAAAGAGTTAAAAAAGGTCTTACTGATTCCACCCGATATTACACGTTATCATTCGAATGCTGGAATGATCACCAATACGTATTACCATTTACTTAAAGATCAAGCCATCGTGGATATATTACCCGCCCTTGGCACCCACGATCCTATGACCAAAGAAGAAGTCAAAGATATGTATGGGGATATTCCTTTTGAACGCTTTATTATTCATCGCTGGCGGACAGATATCGTCAAAGTTGGTGAAGTTCCTGCATCTTATGTCAAATCCATCACTGAAGGATTATGGGAGTCAGGTGTCACGATGGAGCTCAATAAAATTATTTTGGATCCATCCTATGATTTAATCATCTCGATCGGGCAAGTGGTTCCTCATGAAGTCATCGGAATGGCCAATCATGCCAAAAATATCTTTGTGGGTTGTGGCGGTAAATCGACCATTCATCAATCCCATATGATTGGGGCTGTTTATGGGATGGAACGCATGATGGGAAAAGATCATACCCCTGTAAGGAAGGTGCTCGATTATGCGTGGGAACACTTCATCAAAGAACTGCCACTTATTTTCGTCCTGACCGTGACCACAGCACCCAATAATCAAATTCAAACTCATGGACTGTTTATCGGAGATACCAGACGAGTCCTAGAAGAAGCGATTGAAGTATCCCAAAGAAAAAACATCAATTTCGTCAAAACAGGGATCAAGAAATGTATCGTTTACCTTGACCCCAAAGAATTCCGCAGTACATGGCTCGGTAATAAGGCCATCTATCGGACTCGCATGGCGGTTGCTGATGGTGGAGATTTAATCGTCATTGCGCCTGGAATTATGAAATTTGGTGAAGATGAAACAATTGATCACTTGATTAAAAAATATGGTTATGTTGGACGCGATCAGGTTCTTGAACTCTTTAAACATAATGAAGATTTACAAAAAAACATGAGTGCTGCAGCTCACCTTATTCACAGTTCATCTGAAGGTCGATTTAAAATTACATATGCTGTGAAAGATATCGATCAAGAATCGATAAGACGTGTAAATTTTTCTGCGATGGATTATGAAGAAGCCATAAGACAATTCCCTATTCATACATTTTCACCTGGGTATAACACACTTTCTAACGGTGAAGAGATTTACTTCATTCCAAATCCCGCATTAGGTTTATGGATCAATGAAGAGACATTTTATAATCAAGACAAAGTGGGGAAGACATCGTGAAAGATAATCAATCGGTTGTTCGAATTCTTGATATATTAAAACTTATTGCAAAACATGAAGAAGGCATCACATTAGGGGATATTTATCGCACACTTGGAATGTCCAAATCTACAGCATATGATATCGTTCAAACACTATACAAAATGGATGCTGTGTATTATAAAGATCCCCATATAAAGAACTATGTTATTGGGTCAACCATGTTTGCTATAGGATCGGTTTATGCAAAAAACTCAAATCTTATCGAAATGTCTCAGAGTGAACTAAAGGCATTCGCTGAAATCAATAATCGTGTTGTTATGCTTACCAAAAAAGTAGAAGACAAGATCATTGTTGTCTATAAGTACCAGCCAAAAACGGCTTTACTAAACCTTTCAGATGACATAGGTACTGTGAAACCTTATGATGATAAAACGGTGTACTCTCGTGTATTTCAAGCGAAAGTTCCCAAGAAGAAGGGTGAAGATATTCCCTCTTTTAGAGAATATCAAGAAGATATAGGAATTGATGTGATTGCGTGTCCACTCTATAATTTTGAACAGCGATTAGTCGGATCCATGTTAACTTTCGATATTATGATTGAAGAGAAAAGTCAAGATCATATCATTGAGGATTTCCAAACGATTGCCAAAAATGTATCAAGAAAACTAGGTTTTATCGAACCCTAAAAAAAACTGGTGTCAATAAATTTGACATCAGTTTTTTATATGATTTCACTGGGACTTAAGGTGAATGCATCATCAATCTTTTGTTGAAAAATCTTCAGTTCATAGCGATAAACAAACCAAGATAGGATTCCCGATAATCCATCAGAAACAGCATATGTCAACCAAATACCTGTGATACCAAAGATAGGAGTCAAAATATATAAAGCTGGAATATAGATAAAAAGTTGTCTGGATAAAGCAATTAAAAATGCTCGAACAGGATATCCCAATGCTTGATACACCGAAGACATAATGAACTGATAACCGACAAATAAGAAGCCAATAGGCAAAACTTTAAATGCTTGAACACCAATCGAGATGAATAAGGGATTGGCTTCACGCGTAAATAACAACATCAAATACCTTGAAAAGAAGAAGACGATCACTGAGACGATGACGAAATAGATGACTAAATATTTCGTACTTAATGCGACACTGTCCTTAAGTCGTTGATATTTTTTGGCCCCATAGTTAAACCCAGCAATTGGAATCATTCCTTGAACAAGTCCAAAACCTGGTAGGAGTAAGAATGCAACAAGCCTATTGATGACTCCATAGACAGAAATATAGATTTCGGGTTGTGTAGGTGCATATTGATTGATCAAATGATTGACTGCAATCACTAAAAATGAGACTAAACCGTTTCTAATAAACGTAGGAACACCAATAATGACTGTTTCTTTAAACATAGAAAAATCCACCGAGTAAAACGCGGATGAATCGATATGTAATACAGACTTTTTCGATAAAGATGCCACTAAGATAAATGTTAGCATAAGCATTTTCGCGATAAAAGTTGCCATTGCAGCACCAGAAACGCCTAAACCCAATCCCCAATCAAAAATGAAGATGGGATCAAGAATGACATTGGATAGCGCTCCAATTAATAAGGAAATCATCGCAATACTGGCTCTACCTTCAGCACGAGCAAGATTATTTAAAATAAGCGATGTTGTAAAGGGTAAGAGGGATAAGACAATCCAAAACATATAATCTTTAGCAAATCCAATATTGATAGGGGTAGCACCAAAGATGAGTAATATCTCGTCCATGAAAATTAAACTGATGATGGTAAGCATAGTCGCGATCACGCCATTAAAGAAAAGAGCGCTATTGACTGAGCGACGCATGACCTCTTTGTCACCCCGTCCAAACGCTCTTGAAAAAATGGAGGAAGCTCCGATCCCAAACATGAGACCAATGGCAAAAATGAGCGTTTGAAAAGGTAAAACGATCGTTAAGGCACCGATAGCAATTTCACCAGATCCCCATGCTAAAAAGATTGTATCAACAAGGTTATATAGTGCATTGGCAAACATGGCAATAGTTGCTGGAATCGCGAGCTTAAAGAGAAGTTTTTTGATTTCCATCTCACCGAGTATCATACTCTGTTCGTGTTGCATAAATCGTCTCCTTTATACAAAAATCATTATAGCATGAAATATAAGCGAGATGAGATGAAAAAATCAGTGAGATTAGGTTTTTATACCATGACAAATAACCTACATAAGTTCTCTTAATCTTTAGAAAACGTTAAAACATAATTAAATTATGAATAATCTAAATAAACTATTCAATTACCACATCTTTTTATCATTTTCAAATGATTTGCACTTCAAAATTTATTTTTTTCGAAAATTTAATGATAATCTTGATTTTCATGTGCTATAATAAGGGCAACTTAGGAGCAACGTTTTTGTTTGTCCTATCCACGATGATGCGATTAACTAGACTTGACCTTTTTATTTTGGAATTTTTAAAGCCGCATTTAGCTTGGTTAACACATAAACTTTGTTTATGAATATATAGCATGTAGGAGGATATGAATGAAATACATCATGACTTTTCTAGTACTACTTTTGGTGTACCTCTTTTTGGCTGGTTTTACACTAGCTGAACTCATTTTAGGAGGACTCATCAGTGCTGTACTGAGTATGCTCATCGTTAAAACGGTTAACTATTCCATGGACATTACCTTGCCATGGAAATTGTTAAAGTTTATGGTGATCTATCTCCCCGTTTTTATTTACAAACTGATTTTGGCAAATCTAGACATCGCACATCGTGTGCTATCGGTTAAGATCCCCCTTAATCCAGGTATTGTCAAAGTGAAGACAAAAATCAAAGGAGATTTTGGTAAACTCACACTTGCCAACTCGATTACATTGACTCCTGGGACACTATCGATTGATGTTGATGAAGATGGCATCTATGTTCATGCGGTTGATGTAAAAGGAACAACAGCAGAAGAACACCAAAAAAATATCAGTGGTCCTTTTGAAAACATCTTAGGAGGTATCTTCAAATGATTGTTCAAATGATCGTGTTTGGATTGCTTGGCATCGGACTATTATTTACACTGATTCGTTTGATCAAAGGTCCTTATCTTTCTGACCGTGTGGTATCACTTGATACTATGAATATGATCATCGTTGGTGTCATCGGTATGCTTGCTTTATTCTTTGAAAATGAATTATTCTTAGATATTGCAATTGTTTATGCGATATTATCATTTTTTGAAACCGTGGTTTTTGCACGATATATGGAGGCGAAACATCATGGTCATCACTAGTTATATCTTTTTAATCATTGGTGGATTGTTTTATATGCTAGGTGGTTTAGGTGTGCTTAGAATGCCTGATACGTTCAATCGTATTCAAGCGGGAACGAAAGCAACTACATTAGGAGCTTTTTCGATCATGATTGGGATTTTCTTTGCTGAACCTACCTGGGTTTTAAAAGTCGTCGTCATCATTATCTTTATTGCGATTTCGAATCCTATTGGTTCTTCAGTGATCGCAAGAGCAACCCATCGCTCACACCATCGCCCCACCAACCTTGTGGTTGATGAGCTTCATCAAGGAGGTGACACTCATGACCATGTATGATATCATTTCGATGGTTTTATCAGCACTCTTACTGATCATGGCGTTTCTTGCAGTATCGAGCAAGCATACGATGAAAAGTGTCGTCTTTTTATCCGTTTTAAGTATGTTATCTGTGGTAAGTTTTGTGTTACTTCAAGCACCTGATGTCGCCATCACAGAAGCAGTCGTAGGTTCAGGACTGGTTACAGCACTTTTTATCTTCTCCCTTCTATCGATGAAGAAGAAAGGAGAAACAAAATGAAAAAACTCTTTGGTTTCGTGCTTTTAATGACTTTAGGTATCATCATTATTTTATCGCTCGATGGAAATTCATATTTTCCAAAGTTTGGAGATGTGGATGTAGCGGATCGCATATCCTTACGCTTTATCGAAAGAGATGCGATGGGTGATATTCTTTTTGGAATCACTGAAGACTTAGAAAGCGGTGCTGCAAATATCGTCACATCGATCGTTGTCGATTATCGTAGTTTTGATACTTTAGGTGAAGTCACAGTCCTTTTCATCAGCGCTCTTGGTGTCGCACTGCTTTTAGGTGGAGCCACTCAAAAACGGATGTCTTTGTCCTTTAAGCCAAACTTTATGCTCCGTGTCGGTGCTCGTGCACTTTTCGGGATTATCTTAATTACAGGTGTATATATCATTACGCATGGTCACTTAACCCCAGGGGGAGGATTCCCTGGAGGAACAATGATCGCAAGTTCCATTCTCTTGCTTTATCTTGCAGATGATCAATTTAGATCGAAAGTTCAAACATTCAAATGGATGGAAGGTATTGCAGGATCGCTTTATGTGATTTTAGGAATCATTGGTTTAGTTGTCGGTGGATATTTCCTCAAGAACATTTTACCTAATGGCGTCATCGGCGATCTGATCAGCAGTGGTATGATTCCTATCGTTTATATGCTTATCGGTCTTAAAGTCGGTAGTGAAATTGCGGGTGTCATCGACAATTTCTTGAGTGAGGAGGAAGCGATATGATTCAATATGCAGCCATTTTGATGATGATGATTGGACTTTATGGCCTCTTTATCAATCGTCATGTCATGAAAATTATCATTTCCTTAAATGTCCTTGAACTCGGATTAAATCTTTTCATCATCAGTGTAGGATATGTCACCGGTGGGATTGCCCCTATTATCACTTCAACCAATGCATCTTCTGCACTCCTTTATGTCGATCCCCTTCCTCAAGCACTCGTACTCACTGCGATTGTGATTGGTGTGGGAACCACAGCCTTAGGTCTTGCACTTGCGAGAAAGATCTATCAAACCTATGGCACCTTAGACTTAGAAAGATTGGAGGAAAAGTAAAATGAGTCCTATCTATTTAATTGCAATTCCTCTACTCCTTGCCTTTCTTTCCATTATTAGTAAAAAAACTGCACCTTATCTAGCTATTCTAGGTGTCCTATTCAATAGTGTTGCTGTATGGTTTATCACTAAAGGCATCGTGAATATTGGTGGGTTTGAACTCCCTTATGGAATTAACCTTTATGTGGATACATACACCCTCTTTGGCTTAGCCATTGTTAATCTTTTATTCTTAGGTGTAGTTCTTATTCACATTAAAGAAGAGAAAGCGTATGCCTCAACACTTCTTGTCGCACTCGTGGGATTAAATGGTTTATTACTCACAGGTGACCTCTTTAATCTCTTTGTTTTCCTGGAAATTTCAGGGATTGCAGCGTATATACTCACCACATCGAATAAAAAGCCATATCGCACCTTTCAGTATTTAGTGATGGGCTCTATCGGAAGTAGTTTGTATCTGTTTGGCTTAATCATTCTTTATGGAATGGTTGGATCATTGAATTTAATGCATATCGTTCATCTCATTCAGGATCAAAATATTGCGTACGCAAACTTAATTCTCCCCTTTATGCTGATGTTCATTGGGCTTGGTGTAGAAGCTAAATTACTTCCCTTCAACGCATGGGTCAGAGGTATCTTAGCGCATGCGAACGGATTTGTGGGGAGCTTAATTGCCTCTGTCTATGCTGCGGCGATCAGTTTTGTTTTTGGACGACTGATCCTAAATCTTTTCCAATTTGAAGGACGAGTATTACTCATCGTCACTATTCTCTTGGTATTAGGTGTTATCTTAGGTGAAGCCATGGCATTTGCATCATCAAAAGCTAGAGAAACACTCCTTTATAGCAGTATAGCTCAAGCAAGTATTGTGATGTTACTCTTCGTTCAAGGGATGATTCTTTGGGCAGCTTATTTAATTATCGCCAATGCCTTGGCTAAATTCGTTTTATTTACCGTCATTGGTCATGCATCGAAGAATCAAGATGATGAACTCAATTCACTTAGTGGTCTTTTTCAAAAACATGTGATCGTAGGTGTAGCTACCACGATAGCTACATTATCGATGATAGGATTACCTCTATTTGTAGGTTTTATCATCAAGGTCAATTACCTCATGGCTTTAGCTACTCAAAATCAATTTTTCATCATTGCTATATTGATTCTATCCGCAGTAGTTGAAGGTATCTATTTCATTCGTTTACTCATCAAATTATGGTTTCCTGAAGCAGAAGTTCCTAAAGTCAAGTATGCTTGGGGTGTTCAAACTATCTTGGTGATGATCGCTTTAGGATTGCTTGTTCTTGGAACATACCGAGAACCTTTAGATCAATTCACAGATGGAATTGATCAAATCACTGAAGAAATCGAGGTACTTTTCTAATGGCTAACATAGAAATGATGATTTTACTCGTCCTCGTTTTCGCAATACTCTCTTATGTAATCACTAAGTTAAACGCATTTGTTGGTGCGGTTGTCACGATTGTTGCATCTACATTGGTTTTCTCGACACTTGCGTATTATGGACTTTCGATGAATATGGATCCTACGGCTACCATTTTGCCATTCTTGGTCTTTAGAGAAACATATTTAGGGACATACTTTGTCGTCGTGATTGCTTTAATTTATATGATGGTGTCTTTCTTCCATCCCTATTATGTTGATCAATATAAATATAAAGCAGCCTATCACTTTTTATTCCTCTTAAGTTTAGCAGCTGTGATTGGAGCTTTCTTCAGTGCCAACTTAGTTCAGTTGTTTTTCTTCTTTGAACTCATCGTCTGGTCAACTCTTTTCTTAATTCCTATGGGAAAGAGCAAAGAAGCAGCAGTCATGTATTACGGATTTAGTGCCTTTGGAAGTTTATCGATGTTCTTTGGGATTCTTGTGCTCTATCATGCAACAGGGAATACAGCACTTCAATCGTTATCACAACTCTCAGGTAATCAAGCGATTCTAGTTTTCATCAGTTTCCTTCTCGCTGGATTTGCAAAACTCGGTGCCTTCCCCCTTCATATCTGGCTACCTGTCGCCCATAGCAATGCACCACATCCATTTTCTCCTGTATTATCGGGTGCGCTTGTTAAACTCGGTGCCTTTGTCGCTATCCTAGCTTTAGTGCAAATCACACCAGCATCGGATCTTTTCCAAGCGATTAGCTTACCTTTTGCACATTATTTCATCGGTCTATTAGGAGCGGTCACGATTGTGTTTGGAACACTGATGGCAATCAGAGAAGATGATGCGAAAAAACTCCTTGCGTATTCTTCGATGAGTCACGGTGGATACATTTTAGTTGCATTCTCCGTTTTAGATGGTGTAGGTTTTGCCGGTGGCTTATATCACATCTTAGCCCATGCTTTAGCAAGTGCTGCCGCCTTCATGGCAATCGGTGCTGTTGCAAGAGCAACCGGTACGACCAAGATGAAAGAACTTGGTGGGATGATTCACAAAATGCCCATTACGTATATCGTGTATTTAGTCGCGATTATCTCGATGGCAGGGATTCCCCCCATGGGTGGTTTCATCAGCAAATGGTTGATCTTCCAGACAGTGATCAATCAAGGGTTAATCTTTATTGGTATCGCGGTATTCTTTGGTAGTATCGGATCCTTCCTTTATGTCTTTAGACCGCTTGCTGCTCTTTTCTTAGGTCAAGAACTTTCGGTCTATAAAGACAAAGTTAAAGAAGCGCCGATTCTCATGCTTATCCCTATGGTTATCTTGACATTACTCAATATGTATACCGGTATTCTCCCTTCTCAGATCATGGGATTTATCAATCAAGTCATTCGTGAACTTGGCTATCCATCAGTCGTGATGAATGGTGAAAGAATCGTTGGTTATAATGGGGTATTAGATCCCGTCTTAATTGCTGGTGTCTTCGGATTTGGTGTTGTCGTTGCCTTTATTATCTTCATTCTTCTTAAAAAATCACGTAAAGTTGGTCTCATGGATACCTACACTGCAGCGAACTTCGTCCATAATGAAGAACTCCTTCATTACAGTGTGGATTTCTATGCACCTTTAGAAAGACTTTATGAAAAACATACGACGAAGATGCAAGATTTCTATGAAAAGCTTGCTTTAAAAGTCAAAGAATTAGGACGATTTGCGAAATATCTCTTCATGAGTCATTATGTGGAGGTTGCTGTCTTCTGGATTGTTGCGTTATTAATCTTTGTCTTGTGGGGTGAAATCTTATGATCATCAATGTCCTTATTGGTTTTGGGATTGCATTCTTTGGGTTTGTCCTGCAGACATCCGTGGCTGGGATTAACCGCAAGGTCATCGCACGACTTCAAAAACGTTATGGTCCTCGTTGGTACCAAGAGTTCTTAGATATCTTTAAGCTTTTATCGAAGCGGAGCGTCTCCCATGGTTGGATCTTCGATTTTGGTGTCATCATGGCTTTAGGTGGGATCATCGCAACTGCGATGTTCATGCCTCTAACAACCTCTTTGGTCGCTTTTGAAGGATATGATAATTTCTTTATCTTTGTCTATCTCTTAGCGGTTGGGATGTTAGGTATGGCGATGAGTGCGAGCGGAAGTGGAAATCCATTTGCTTCGATTGGTGTCATGAGAGCCCTTACGACGATGCTCGCTTACGAAGTTCCCTTTATGATTATTGTACTAACAATTATCAACTTATCAGGTTCAAGTTCATTAACAGAAATCGCAATCTACCAACAAGCTTTAGGTAACCAATGGTTTATGATTGCTCTACCCTTAGGTGGTTTAGTTGGTCTTATTGCATTGATGGGAATGCTTGGGAAAAAACCCTTTGAAACCTACATTGCTCCTGCAGAAATTGCTTCAGGTCCCATGGTTGAATATGGGGGAAAACAACTGGGTATGCTCTTCATCATGCACGAAATTACCGTCTTTATTGAGGTGAGTTTGTTCGTTCACTTATTCTTAGGTGGAGCAGAAAATATATTTATGTTTTTGATTAAATACTTTGCAGTCTATACAGTTGTTAACTTGATCTCTAACGTCAATGGACGTTTAAAGATTGATCAAGTCGTTGTCTTCTTTTACAAGTGGCCTCTATTCTTAGCGGTCACACAAGCGATAATCGCAATCTATTTTGGATGGGTGATCTAATGAAATCAACAAAATTTACTGAACCTCGTGGTTTATCCCGCGAACAAATCGATCGAAAGTGGTTTGAAATCGGTGATTACTTCCGCAGAAACTCACTTTGGATGCTCATGTATTGTACGGGGTGTTGTGCGATTGAATTACCGCCAGCGATGACCTCAGCTTACGACATGGAACGTTTAGGGATGGGTCCTATGGCTACCCCGAGACAAGCAGACATCTTACTTGTCTCAGGATATTTATCCTTAAAGACATTAAGACGTTTGGTCTATACTTATGAACAGATGAGCGAACCTCGTTATGTCGTCGCACTGGGTAGTTGTCCCATCAATGGTGGAATCTATCATGATTCACATGCGGTCATCAATCAGCTCGATCAATACATACCTGTCGATGTCTATGTCGCAGGCTGTATGCCCAATACAGAATCCGTCATGAATGGTTTTGTCGACTTAATGGAACAGATTAAGAACAAGACGGCCAATGGTTGGAAGAAGTATAAAGATAATTTTGAATGGTATAAACAAAATCAAGTGACTGCACTTGGGGAGGTCATAATTCATGATGAATTCCACGAGTAGAACAGAGATTGCTAAAGGCATTGTGCTTCGTTATGTCACGCCGCTTCA
>QZKD01000025.1 GCA_003605085.1 Acholeplasma sp.
ACCTCCTCTCAATACTCTTATATAACAAAAATAGAGCTATGAATACACATAACTCTACTCTTTTTATTTTATTGTCCGTTTTAATCAAATACTTTCTCGATGCCCTTCTTCTGGAACAATACATATAAAGCTAAATCTAGTTTCGCCAATATTTCTAAATTGATGGAGTGCTCCACCAGGAACATAAGCATAAGATCCCGCCGAAATCTTATGGAATACTCCATCGATCATGAGTTCTCCTTGGCCTTCGATAATGTAATTGATATGTGGCCATGGGTGGCTGTGTTTAGGTGTATATCCTTCTTTTTCTACATGAAGTACGCGCATAACATATCCATCCCATCCTTCCTTAGGTGAAACGAGGACTTTGATAGATGCATTTTTTACTTCGTAACTCTCAAGAACTTTTGCTTCTAAATTGTTGATATGTCCAACCATATTTATTCTCCTTTACGTGAATTAAGAAATGTTTTTAGTTCTTCTAAATCAGAGATGACATTGATTTTTACATGATTTAAAGTTAATATCTCAACAAGTTTTTGTTGATGTTCTCTAGATCGCTTATAGATTTTACTCAAATCTGACGGATCATAAGCTTCGAGTAAATTAGGAAGACCATCAAGTGAGACACCGCGATGTGAAATGATGTCATCGATTTCATGATCAATCTCAGCTGCTGCATAAAGACTAGTGATCTTATCATTGACGTGATATGCTCTTTCTATCTTATTATAATTGTTGATCAGCTCTTCATAAAAGCCTTGTGCTTCATCTTTGAACGAGTGATCAATTAAGGTGTACCACCGATCATTAATGAGGGTTTGAGTAGATGAGACTAGATGATGTATTGCTTCTTGAATTGTTTTTATATCTTTGGAATTAAATATCTTTAGATAGTGTTCTTCAAATGCATCAGGTACAAATGGCATGTTTAGTATTTCGGACAGTAGTTTTGCACGACCTCGTTTGATTGTTATCTGATTTAACAGTGCTAATGCAAATGTGAGACCATAAATCACTTGGATGGCATAATATCTCACCTCTGAAATGGACGAAGCTTGATCAAGAAAATATAAATCTTGATACACCGTTTTGATTTGATTTCTTGATCGGTAGATGAAATGACCTGGATTGGATTGATCGTTAGCCAAGGCTCTCATTTCATTAAATCTTTTCAAGTCATCATCACTAGAGTAATAAACGACACGCCCTTCTGATACAATCGATCCAATCCGTTCTTCGTGCTTGGCAATTTTTTCAATTCGCTCCCAAGAGATTGGCCATAGATCAAATCCAATGCCATCAATAATAAACACACTTGCAAGATCATAACCGCGTTTGGTTTTTGGTATATAATACATGTCTAAATCGGATTTAGAATGTGTCTCTTGATAGAGATGAGACCCCATAATAACAAAGATAGCAATATCATCTTTATAGTCATTTTTTATCGTATCAATAATGATTTCAAGTACAGGTTGCATGTTCATATCTGTCACTCCTTTTGGCATACCATCACCATCATATCATAAATGAGAAAGAAAAACCCTCTCACATGAGAGGGATGAGGACTTACGCAGGGATGACTGCTCCTTCATAATTTTCATTGATAAATACTTTGACTTCTGGTGACGATAAAACCTCAATTAATGCTAGAATTTTCGGATCATTTAGTCTTGTTTCTAATATTGCTAGGATATTCACATATGGGTTATCTGTTGCAGATTCGATGAAGATGGCATCTTCTGCAGGATCATATCCACCTTCTAGCACATAATTTGAATTGATAATGTATAAATCAGATTCATTGTTGTTGTATGCAGCAATCAAAAAATCCGGTGCTACATCTGCCTTAATAATCAATCCATTAGGGTTGGAAACAATGACTTCATTAAAATTGATATCTGTACTTAAAATATCAAAATCCTCAGCAAGTGTAATCAAACCTGCTTGAGCAAGTAGATTTAAAGCACGTCCATGATCAGATGTCGAATTTGATATAAGTACTGTCGCACCTTGAGGAATGCTATCTAAAGTAATGGATTCACCAGCATAAAGACCAATCGGCTCAATGTGAACTCCGAGTGCATTATAAAGAGGGGCATTTGGATTTTCAGAGTTGTAAAGATTTAAAAAGGGAATGTGTTGGAAAAAGTTCGCATCAGCATCACCTGCAGCTACTGCTGGATTAGGCAGATAATAATCTGAGGTAAGTATAACTTCAAGATCATATCCTAATTCTTTTAGTGCAGGCCGGACATATTCCAATATTTCACCATGAGGTGTCGTGGTTGCGATGACTTTGATGACATCATCCTCATTTTGACATGCTTGAATCAATAAAACTGTGATGAATAAGACAAAGATCATAAGTAATTTTTTCATATTAAGCTCCTTTTTCTGTTCTGTGATTGAGTGCTCTAGAAAGAACATCTCCAGTGATTTGAATAACAAAAACGATAAGTAATATTGTAACAATAGATAAATACATGAGTGGATAATTATTACCAAATTTACCATATTCATAAGCTAAATAGGCAAGTCCACCTGCACCGATGACTGCTGCTGCAGCGATAAAACCAACGAGAGTAACAAGAGTAAGTGTATAACCTGAAACGAGAGCTGGTAAAGCCTCTTTTACAATGATTCTGACTGTTGTTCTCTGGGTTGCACCCATAGACTTTAATGCTTCAATGGACTCATAGGTAACTTCTTTAAGTGCCATATGAACAACTCTTGCAAAAAATGGTGATGCACTGATAATCAGTGATGGAAGAGCCGCAGTAGGTCCTAAGATGGTCCCTACAAATGCTCGAGTGACGGGAATCATCATGATCAATAAAATGATGAAGGGAATTGAACGTGCTATATCATTGATGGAAGCAATTATTCTATGGAGCACTTGAAATCCTTTAGGAAGTTGAAAAGGTGATTTCGGTTCGGTTGCATAAAGGATAAAACCGATGATAAAGCCGATAACCAGGACGAAGATACCTGTGCCAAATACAAGATATAAGGTCTCAAATAGTGCATCTAAATAAAGTTCAATTGCACGTGCATCAAGCATATAACGATACCTCAATTCTCTGATCCTTCAAGTACTGAATCGCTTTTTTGAGATCATCACCATGAATTTCTACATAAAGATATCCTATCCATTCTTCTTGAATCTTTAATGTCTTGGCAAACAAAATATTGACATCGACATGATATGTTTTAATCATGTTTGAAAGAATGGCTTCACCACTATTTTTCTGATCATAGATCAACTCATAAGCAATGACATCATTGGGTTTTTCGTAGGTGAGACTGTGAACAAGAACTTTCGTTTTTGGATGCACGGGATGAGTGAACATCGCTTTAATTGGCTGATCTTCGATAATCTCACCATTGTCCATGATAATAACACGAGTACATAAATCCTTGATAACATCCATCTGATGACTTATGAAAACAATGGTAACTTGAGTCTTATGTTGTATATCTTTTAATAATTGAATAATTTCATTTGCTGTTTCTTGATCAAGGGCAGAGGTCGCTTCATCACAAAGCAGATATTTTGGACGGTTCGCTAGTGCTCGAGCAATACCAAGACGCTGTTTCTCTCCACCTGAAAGCTGAGATGGATAACGAGATTCTTTTCCCGTTAAGCCAACTAATCCCAACAATTCATAAATGCGATCATTGATATCTTCTTTTCGATAATAACCTATCGTAAGTGCGAGTTTTATGTTATCATAGGCATTCATCGAATGAAGAAGATTGAAATGTTGAAAAATCATTCCAATGGAGTGCCGCATTCGATTGATATCCTTCTGCTTTAAACTAAACATTGAAACACCATCAACAAATACATCGCCTGTAGTAGGTCGAATAAGACCATTGATGATGCGGATAAGTGTACTTTTCCCTGCACCACTTTTACCTACTATACCCAATATTTCTCCATCGTTAATGGTGAGATATGTCGGATGTAAAATGGTCATCGATGTATTTTTGTTTGAATAGATTTTTGATATATTCTTCAGCTGAATCATACGGTCTCCTATATAAAAAATAAAACCTATCGCAAGCGATAAGTCATAAAAGATCTTTGACGGTCCATCGCTTATAGCATTACCACCTTGTTTTCACCGGTTGGTAGACGTTCACAGAGCTATATCTCTCCCGTCTTCTTGATAGTTTATGATTAAATTATGACTATTGTAACACAACAGAGAACTTGATACAAGAGATGAATGACTGAAATCGTTTACAGTGATTTATGAGAGGTGTGGATAGATACCATAGATGAATATTTCTCCTTCAGATTGAAGCAATTCAATCACCTGTAAAATTGTTTTAATTTCAATGTCTTTTGCGATAAGATCAATGAAAAAATGATAATGACCCATTTTTGATTTTGTGGGTCTACTCATAATGGAAGTTAAATTGATATCATGTTTTTTAAATACTCCTAATAGATCATAAAGCAATCCTGGACGATCATTGATTGGAGTTATAACCAATGAAACACGCATATCTTTTGCATGATAAAAAGGCTGTTTTCGTCCAACTAGAATGAATCTTGTCCAATTGTCACGACTATCTGCAACATGGTGACGTATCAATACATCATCGGCTTTCACCATATGAGTTGGAACAATAGCAGCATCACCTACACAGTTATTTTTCATGAGATGATAACTTTGAGTATTATTATCTGTGATATGAATGCTAATATTTTCAAACGATTCAAGCAATTTTTGACACTGTCCCTTTGCAGCAAATTGAACAAAGATTCTTTTGATTTCATGTACGGATGGAGTGTGACTAATCAATGAGAAATCGATTGCGAGTTTCATTTGATTGATAATCATATAGCGGTACTTGATAAGTCCATCCAGTGTAGTTTGTATATACCCCTCAAGCGTATTTTCGATAGGAACAATGGCGTAATCTTTTTCACCTAATCTCTTGAATACTTTCTCGATGGAATCTTCGTAAATTACTGTATCTCCTTCTTGCTGAAAGTGTTGGTATGCTAAATCTGAGAAGGTTCCTTGAGGTCCTAAAACGACGTAATTCATGCTCTCACCTCACAATGTTTAGCCATGATTGTAACACATTTCCTTAACTTATTATAAAAAGTTATAAAAATGACACTTTTTTTCATGATATATATTTCATTTTCCTTACGAAGTGTTATTATAAAATTAAGTAAAAAAAACTAAATAAAGGAGCTTTGTATGGAGAAGATTAAAACAGCCTTTTTAGACATGCTGAACAATAACAAGATGAAGCTTTACATGTTTATTCTTTATGTTGTTACTTTTTTGTTTTACCTTTTTGGAACTTTGTTACCTTTCATGATTGATCCTACCATCATTGGTGGACGTGCTTCTCTCAGCGATTTACCTTTGGGTGGAATCTTCATTACAGTTTACATGCTGTTATTTTTGACCACCTTACTCTTCTATATTCTTGGCGATAAGAAACAAAAACTGTTCTTTATCTTAACCGCAATCGTCATGACATTGTTTTATCTCTTTGGTGCTATCGGTAAAGGTGCATTTCCGCAATCCACAAGTGGTTTTGGCGCATTTATGACTTTATTATTCATGATTATTGCTTGGGTTGAAATTTTTGCAGGAAAATTTATTCAAAAACTAATCGAAAAGAATGTCCCTAAAGTACTCGAAAAAATCGAATCTTTAAAGAAGGAAGAATCAGAAGATACCATTAGTTAAGTGATTAACGAAGAACCTGAAACAAATAAAATTAACGATTACTCCCATAAAAACCATCAATATGTGATGGTTTTTTCTTTATTTATAATATATTTGTTATAATCATCATAGATAATTCAAAAAGAGGAACACCATGATCAAAAAAGTGACACAACCACTCATCAATAAAGCTGTTCGTTTTGCGACAAAGATGAACCAAAATGAAGAAACAAAATCGTCTTTTCTATCGTCCAAAAAAAGTTTAGTAAAAAAGGATTTTTTGGATTTAGCTAAGCATAATGATCATATGTTACTCTGTGATTATCATCATTATAAAATGGGGGGTCTTTTAGCTTGCTATAAACATCCCCACCAAGATTATATCGATTGTGCAGGTCCATTTTATAAAGATGCATCAATCGGAAAAGCGCTCATTGAAGAAGTCCTTCATATGACATCCATGAAACAACATCTCATCTTCTTCTTTGATCACCGCCATCAAGGGCTCATCACATTGATAGAATCACTTGGTGGATATATTCAAGGAAATGAAAGTCAACTTATTCTAGAGCGTCATCATGATAAGAATTTAACCGTTGATCCTTCGATTCAAGCCTATGATGATTCTCTAGCCGAATGGATCAAAGTAACCCATGCAAAACTATTTCCTGAAGGTTATATTCCCATCGATGATATCGTATTCCATCGTGACTCTACAAGAAAGGTCACCATCATTTACGATAAAAAAATACCAGTGGGTTACCTTATCTTGAAATCCTATCCTGATTTTCTACAAAGAATGACCATTGAAATGATTGGTGTCATCGAAGGATATCGCCATCAAGGCTATGGTAGAGCTTTATTATCACACGCGATTCGAGAATGTTTTTTAGACCCTAGAGTGACTTCAATCGATCTCATTGTTGAGAACGTCAATACGCATGCATTAAATCTTTACACTCATCTGGGTTTTCATGTCTCAAGGAAAAATGTAAATATGGTTATCCCTAAAAAAATATAGGCCAACTTATTTGTTGGCCTTTTATTTAACCTCGAACAATTCTAAAACCACGATCAATTGCTGTATCATTGGAATTCATATAACGTGTTTGATCAATCACATCATTATTCAAGAAACTACCCCCTCGATAGGCTACTCCTGATCGACCGATACCAAAGACAAATTCACAGACATTGCCACTCATGTCATATAATCCTGAGTCATTTGGCAATTTTGTTGCAACTTCATAGATGCGTTCATTACTATTTTGAAGTAACCACGCGTAGTCTACCGCTTCATGGAGCGATGATGTCATCCCACTGAATAAAGATCCAATGGTCCAATAATGGTCACGAGTTTGAATGAGTTGATCGTTAAGTTCTTCTGCATTCGTCAGTCTTGCAGCCATATCCCATTCTTCACTGGTAGGTAGACGATAACCATTTCGATTGCTCATATACATCACATCCATCTGATCTACATCTCGAATGGGTTCATTTGAATTATAATCTAAATAGACCTCATCCAATCCTTCTTTATTTGATAGTGCGTTCAACCAAACAATGACATCATTGTAACTTATGGTGGTGACTGGGTATGAAGTGTTTTCTCTTGGTGTTGAACCCACAAACCCCGCAATACCATCTCTTCCTGGGTTGTTAAAGCTATAGCCATGATCAATTGCCCACTGATAAACTTCATACCATAATTCATAGGTTGTTTCGGTCTCAGACATCCAAAAACCACCTTCAACGTAGGTAAACTCAGTACCTTCAGAGGTTCTATTGGGAACATCATAAAAGGTATGTGATTGTCCGACGGGTCTCATGGGCATTGGATCCCATAATGCATTAAGCACAGTATTTTCATCTGGTGTGAATGTGATTGTTCGATAAGAATCATCTAAGTACCAACCACCAAAATACTCATTTTCCTTGGTTGTGATGTAAGAACTTAACGATGATCCATAGGAGACCATGACAGGATCAACTGCACTCCCGCCATTGGGATTGAAAGATAAACTGATCATTATGGGTTGAGCAACCCATTTTGCATAAAGTGTGACATCACCTAGATAGGGGCTAAAATAAAGATCGTTAGCTGTGATGGGTGTAAGGTAATCTTCATCCAAATACCAACCTGCAAAAATATACCCTTCTTTGGTGGGATTTACCGGAAGTTCGATTTTCTCAGTTTGAAGATAAACCTGAGGATCGATAAAATTTCCTCCATTGGTTTCAAAATAAAACGCGTACACATCTTGGGTATCATCTTGACTAAAGAGGATAACACCTGTTATGGTGATACCAAAAATTAAAACTAAAAAGACAACCCACCATATGAACGTTGATTTTTTGTAACGACCTGGTCGATGCTCAAAATTCCCTTGAACTTTCTTCATCTGCTGCTTCATGAGCTCGTGTTCGTCTTTACTACTGTATTCTGCATCCCGCCAATAGGCTTGATTTGGATCACGATTTGCTGATATATTTTTCGGCATTCAGTTTTCCCCCGCATCGCTTGATTATTTTTGATTATTCGTAATTATTATACATCACTATGGTTGAATTGTCAATAGAATCATGAAAAACGATAGTCACTTTGATCCATTATAACGTTAAATCCTACTTTTCTATATACCCTATTGGAAATTGGATTCGATTTATCCACGTAAAGTGAAACATAATGATATCCCATCTCAAATGCAATTTTTGACAAATAATGAGCTACAGCGATTCCAAAACCCAAACCACGACTCTTCTTTTCGGTATAAACCAATGTCATTGCAATTCCTTTTTTCATGGGGCGTGTCAGTAATCCCATGGCACGAGGATTGTTTTGTTCATCAAGAATAAGATAGCATTGTTTTTTGGCGATACGCTCTAAATTTTTCTCGTTAACCGTACTTAAATCTGGTGTTTCATGAAGTGCTTCTTCGCTAAACTCTATTGTCCATTGATTCATGAATGATAGGTCACTTTGTTGTGCAAGTCGGCATGTGACGATGGGAAGGATGACAGGTTTCAATGATTTTATCACCATAATATCCATCTGTAAATGAGGAGTATAGTTACGTCTTGATATATGTGAAAAGCATTCAGAGAAAGATTTTGCAAACATCTCTGGTGCATTAATTCCAGGAATTTGTGGTTCTTTTGAGAAGATACTTTTCGCAAACATCATCATATCGTTCTCACAAATATCTTTGAATGGATGAACAACCAAATTGTAAGGTGGACGATACATGAAGATGATCTGAATATTCAAATGACTTGTTCCAATACCAAAAAACGCCTTTTCTTCATGATGTTCCATTAAATAGCTTCCATTGGTGATTAAAAGTTGAAACAACGGTTCATCTTGATCAAAATATTTCTGGCATGTTTTCATCCAATCAAAAATTGAGTGGTAAAATTTAATGTCCATAGCAACCTCGTATATTTAAAGCCATTATATCATAATAAATTATCAAAAAATCGAGTACAATATAACTAAAGGAGTGATCAATCATGATTAAACGCATCGCTCATGTCGCCTATTTGGTCAATGACATGAAAAAAACACTAGCTTTTTATGAACTTGCTTTTGGATTTAAACCTAAGTTTACGTTAGAAGATGACCAAGGAAAACCTTGGATTGTTTATGTTGAAGTTGCTAAAGAACAGTTTATCGAACTTTTTTATACGAACGATAAGGTCGCATTTCAACCTCGTCAAACATACAACCATCTCTGTTTTGAAGTGATTGACTTAAAACAATTCGTGACTTCTCTTAAACAAAAAGGAATCCCTATCAAACATGATGTTATCTTGGGTAAAGATCATAATTATCAAGCTTGGATTGATGATCCCGATGGAAATCCGATTGAACTCATGGAATATGGCAAGGATGCTTTACAGTTAAAATAAAAAATGTGCGAGTCCGCACATTTTCTTTTATTAAACCTCTTTGAAGCGATGGATCATACCCGCAAGTGCACCACCTAAAAGAGGAGCGACGAGATAAACCCAAACTTGAGCTAAAGCATCAGATCCTGCGAAAAGTGCTGGTGCTAAGGAGCGAACTGGATTTAAAGATGCCCCAGAGACGGGTCCACCTACTAATATTAAACCGATCAGTGTAACCCCAACAATAAGAGCCATGAACGATTCAAGATTTGCTTTCTTGGATGTCGTCAAAATCGTAAATACCAAAATGAAGGTAAGAATCGTTTCAAATAGTAAGACAATCCAAACCGTAGTAGGGAGGGCAAAACCGTTTTCTCCCAATGTAACAAATGCATCAATAGGCTTGGTGATTAGAAAGACCAGTACTGCGAGGATGCCTCCGAAGATTTGAGCAACGACATATCCAAAGAACTCTTTGACACTTAGTCGTTTCGCAATCAACATACCTAAGGAAACTGCTGGATTGAAATGTGCACCTGAGATATGACCTAAACTAAAGATTGCAATGGCAACCCCCATCCCAAACGCAACAGCTACACCGAGTAAATTACTTGCTAATCCATACACAATGGATCCAACACCAACAAACAACAAAATAAATGTTCCATAAAATTCTGCAATAAGTTTTTTCATCATATGATTTTTATCTCCTTGGATGTTATCCATCCATAATCTATCATATAGAATAAAGACTTACAATGGATGTGCTTGATTTTATTAATCATACAAATCAATCCACTCAGTATTTATGATTTCACCTTCATAATAGAGTTGAATTCTTAATTGATCATCAATAATTTCATAAAGACAACTATAATCTTCACCTGCCTCACAGGTGATGATTTTTTTTGCCAGAAAACCATTTTTTTTTTGATAGATTGTTCTTTTACCGGAAAATATAAAGCGGTTCTCTTCAATAATAAGGGTATAGTCCCCACTTTCATGGATATCATAGTGAAAATCTCCACTTCCCAAACTCGTTAAGCCAAGGAAAAAAATTCCCATCAAAGCCATAATCGATAAAAGTACTTTGGCCATCCATCCCATACTGAAAAAGAAGAGAAAAAGAAAACTAAATAACCCCATCAAACCAAAAAGCAACGTCCCCAATGATAGTGGTATATATGCTTGAATGACAAATAGATAATCCATGGATCTTAGAATCATATTGACAATCCATATAATGAAAAATGTGACAGATAGTCCTAATAACAATCGATGATACCAACGCATATTGATTCCCCCAAAATTTGTTATATCCTCATTATAACATAGGAGAAAAGTATATAATGAGTCAATATTTATTAAGATTTTATCAAATTTGTTTTAAATTCAAAGTAAATAGGCTACAATGATAACATACCATGAAAACGAGGTGCCTATGTTTAAGCTAAAAGGATTAACAAAAAAGGAACGTAGCTGGGTCTTATATGACATCGCAAACTCCGCGTATATTCTCACGATTGTCACCGTTTTATTTCCGATTTATTATCAAAGTGTTACTGCAAGTGTCGCAAATCGCACTCAAATCTTCGCCTTTGTCACAGCAGGAATTGCCTTAACAGATGCATTACTGTCACCTATTATTGGCGCATTATCCAATTACCGAGGAAACAAAAAGAAATTCTTTAAAATCTTTTTAACCTTAGGTCTTGTGGGTGGCTTAGCACTCATCATTCCAGGTTTAGAGATTGTCTCACTTCTTGTCTTCTTTGTGATTTCAAGTATTGGATATAACATCAGTATTGTCGTCTATGACGCCTTTTTAATGGATGTTACCGATGAATCACGCATGGATAAGGTGAGTTCGTATGGCTATGCTTGGGGGTATATTGGATCGATGATTCCTTTCGCAGTCGCCATTATTCCTTATGCACTCGTCGTGTTTGAAGTTCTCCCTACATCCTATGAATTTATCACCGTCGCATTTGCTTTCTTTGTTGCACTTCTTTGGTGGGCTATTTATTCGATACCCCTGCTAAAAGATGTAGAACAAACCTATATTATTGAGCGTCCAAAACGTCCTCTTCTTGATGGTTTAAGCAGTTTGAGAAAAACATTTACCGATATTAAGTCCTATCGTTTCATTTTCATCTTCATGCTTGCTTACTTATTTTATATCGATGTGGTCAATACCGTCATCCGTTTAGCTACTACGATAGGTACAGAACTTGGCGTTGGTGTGTCAGTCTTGCTCGGTGTCGTTGTCTTGGTTCAGTTAATCGCCTTCCCTAGTGCGATTCTTTATGGAAAAATGGCTGAAAAACTGGGTGGTAAGTTCATGATCTTTTATGGGATTTTGATCTATGCTATCACGATTGTCGTTACTTATTTCATCAATGAGGATACCGCATGGCTCATGTGGGTTGTCGGAGTCTTAGTAGGTAGTGCTCAAGGTGGTATCCAATCGATATCTAGGAGTTATTTTGCCAAGATGCTTCCGATTGAAAAAGCAAATGAGTTCTTTGGCTTCTTCTCTGTCTTTGGTAAGTTTAGTGGTATCGTAAGCCCATTCTTGCTTGCGATCGCCATTGGTTCATGGGGAACTAATCAAGCAGTTCTAATTCTCCTTCTTCCTTTAGGATTAAGTGCCATCTTACTTTCATTTGTCAAGGGTGGAAAACCTAAACTTGAATCTAAATAAAAAAAATTAGCGAGAGTTCGACTCTCGCTTCTTTATTTTTTTAGTTTGCTCTCTTTATAAGGGTTGAAATGAACCATTTCATGAGAAATGGATACATCCATACCTGTGTTAAATGATCGATTCTCAAAGAGTTTTTCTAAATCGAGATCAATTTTCCCTTCGATATAAGAAAGTAATTGATCAACCATATGTTGAGTTTTTGTGTATGCTTCATCATACAATTCTAAGACACTTCTTTTGGAAGTTTCTCCTGTGACAGGATGTTTCCAAACATGATGACTTAAATTGAGGTAGTCATAGAGATAGGGTCTTCTTCTGTAAGGATAACTTGACAAAATTAAAGGTGATTTTGGGTGCAGTCGATCAATCCCTTTAAGGATGATTCGCTTCAACCCCGTTTTATCTACGATTCCATATCTAAGAATTAAATGCATCGTATGATGCCCTATTTTATAATAGAGACCGCCTTTTTTATGATGATAGATCGTTTCGATCAAGGTTTGCATCATCTTTTCAATCGCTTCAGGTGTTCGGTTCAGTTTTAATATACGATGTTTTTTATGAAATTTCTCAGGCTCCATCTGATAGCGATAGTGAATATAATCCATATCGACACCTCGCTCAAAAGAAAGATGAAGTCCCCGGTAAAGATACGTTTCTTCTCTATCTTGGTAATAATCTCCGGTAAAGTGGTATATGTAGGGATGGATGACCACATCAAGAACATAATGGGAGATAAATCCAATATAAAATGCTTTGAGTTCAGGAGATTTGGCATCTTTAATATAATGGGTAAGAGCAATCAAAAATGGATTAGTTGCTTTATGATGTAGATCGTTGGCTAACATCATCGCGTCCTTCTGATAGCGAAGACAAAAATAGATGGGATCGGGTCCTTGCGCGCCTAGTTTAGCCCAATCTAAATATGTATAATCAGGATTTTTTTGATAGAGATCTTCGATTAACTGTGTATGTAAAAAGAAATCAGCCATGACACACTCCTTGAATTACCACTTCTAACATAACATAAAAAAATGGGTAAACCCTAGGTTTTGCCCATTTTTTATCATTTATTGACGTAATATTATCTCGATAGATGCATGACTTGCACGAGCATGGTGCGTTCTTTTGTCAAAGGCCACAAAAGAAAACGTGATTCATGATGGATTAAACCATCTTTCATTGACCATAGCCCATAGTCCCCTAATCCCATGCCATATTGATTGACATAAGAAAGATAATACTCGGTTAAATCCTGCTCGCTTAGGTTGGGGTAGGTTGCCTCAAAGGTGATCCAATCTTTTGGATTCCACTCGAGCATATCCGATGCCACAAGTATATCACCATTCGCACTTAAACATGCTTGAATACCTTTGTTTACATGATCAATCAATGGAACCATAAGATCAAGAAGATAGGTGCTGACTTTATTCAGTTCTTCATGTGTCCATGACTGAGGATGGGTATGATCAAGAATCTTTACCCACTCATGATAGATCAGTTGAGTATAGATGGGTAGTATAATGATGGCATCAAATGTTTGACCAATGACTTGATCCAGTGACACCTTATAGACTTCTTCCATCATATGATTAACGAAAAGAATCGTCTCAGCATAACTAGGTTTTTCTGCCATTTTTTTATGCCAAGCTTCAAAGAAGGCAACATCATCAAATCGCGTGATATCTTGTTGAATAAGATGAAAAGCATCTAATGGTAAGCCTTGACGAAGGATACCTTCTTCGGTAGCTTTTCGATCGAGATCAAGAAAAGTCATAGTTTTTGTATAGGGCTTTAAGGTTTGTATTTCAAGATCATCAAGGGCACCTGATCCTATGACCAAAACATCGCGATTTGGACGAAAGGAAAGTGCCTTCACCATCATGTCAGTGAGGGCTTTTCGGTAGGATAACCAACATAGATAGCGGTCATCTTCTCTTTGATTGACTTGCGTTAAAAAATCAGCGACATTGTTCATCTTGGTCCACTAGGGTAAAGCGCACAAAATATGTGCGCTTTATCTTTTATCTTCCTCTTTGTTTATGGGTTAATGCTGGGGTGTTTTCTCTGATCGCTAAACGAAGCTCATTTAAATATTCGCTTTGTTTTTTGATGCGATCTTTCTTATAAAGGTAATCATCAATACCTTGTGCAGCACGATGACCATCCGCGATACCACTAATTAAATCGGGTCCACGCATAATATCACCACCAACAAAAAGCCATGGTGCACCTTCGACTTGACCTAAAGCGTCTGCTTTGATCTTACCACGAACATACGTAACTTTATCCTTTAAAGATTCAGGAATATAGGTATAATCGGGTTGTTGTCCAATCGATAAGAACACTTGATCGGCTGGAATGTTAATTTCACACTTTTGATCAAACTGAGGGTTAAACTTGCCATCTGCATCAAAGACACAGAGGCATTTCCACATGCGGACACCTTTGACTTTGCCGTCCACGGTAATCACTTCTTGTGGACCATTACCACAGAAGAATTGAATGCCTTCATCGGTACCTTCAAAGACTTCATCATCGCTTGCAGGGAGTTCATCCATATTTTCGAGTGATGTGAGTTTTACACTACTCTTACCATACTTAAGCATTTGAATACGGGTGACATTTCTCGCAACATCAAAAGCGACATCACCACCCCCAATGACGAGGACTGCAGGTTTGATATCAAGATCTTCTAGCGCGAGATTTCCTCGTTCAAAATCTCTAAATTTAGGTAGGATATCCATCGCGCTAACCACATCTTTATGATCAGATCCAGGTATGTTTAAGTAACGTGCTTTAAAGAATCCTGTGCCCAGATAAACTGCATCATAGTCTTTTTCGAGTTGTTCTAAGCTAATATCTTTACCCACACGGGTATTCGTATGAAATTTCACACCAATCTTCGTTAAGAAGTTAATGTCTTTATCGATCGCACTATCGGGTAACCGGTAAGCTGGAATCCCGTAACGCATAATCCCACCGGGGAGCGGTTTTTCTTCATAAACGTCAACTGAATATCCCATCGCTTTTAAATAATAAGCTGCCGATAATCCAGAAGGTCCAGCACCAACAATCGCGATTTTCGCATCGATCACTTCACTTACAGGTTCTTGAATAATTTGATCATAGAGATGATCAGGTGCAGTATCGATGATATAACGTTTTAACCAACGGATCGCAATCGCTTCACCGCGGACAGCAATCGCACATGAGGTTTCGCAGTTGTGCGTACAGACACGACCACATACTCCAGGAAGTGGATTGGTTTCATAGATGATCTTTAAACCACCTTCAATGTCATCTTCCCAAATGGCTTTAATGTAATCAGGAATATGCATTTGTACAGGACATGCTGAAGTACATACACCGCACTCGACACAACGTGCAGCTTCTTGTTTCGCAGTTTCTTTAGAATAGCCACGAACGACTTCAATAAAACTTTCTTTTCTTATTTCAGGTTCAACATGATCCATTGCAATGCGATTTAAATCCAATAGATCGCTCACTGTATCTTTGACCCATCCTTTTTCAACGTCTTGACCTTGCCATGTCTTTTCAGGCATTAAGATAAAGTCATCCGGATTGGTCGATGAATAGATATATTCTTTACTCATCTCTAAAGATCCAGTCGTACATGTATCGACACAAAGTGCGCAGAAACAACAACGACCATAATCGATCACGGGTCTTACTTGTAATTTTCCTGGTTCATCAGCAACATCAGTACGTTCAACCATGGTGATGGCTTTGGTAGGGCAGATATCTTCACAGGTGCCGCAACCAATACATTTTTCCCAATCATTGGTATGAAATCCACGAATATTTGAAGGACCTGTACGAGGTGCTGAATCGAGATACTTATTCGATTTTAGAATCGCATTGTCATTTAAGTAACCTGCATTCTTCTTGGTCATAATAATATCCATCGGATGCGAAACAGGTTTTCTCAAGAGGTGCTTTAAATGACGAAGCGGGTTAAATATACTAAGCGGACGATATTTTTTATCCATCATAGTCCTCCTAACGGTCGATTTCGGGTGAACAAACACCCATGGTATCGACCCATAATGACGCATCATCGATGCGTGTGCCTGGTAAATATTTTTCAATGCCTAAAAGACCTTGAGGATAGCTAGCACCACGAACACCTACTCGGTAAGGATTGGTTCCACCATTAGCAACCATAAAGTAGGCAAATTCACCTCGTGAACATTCTAGCGCACTATAGACATAACCTTTAGGGACTGTCCAGCGCATGGATTGACCACGCATTAAGGGGACTCTGACATCACCTTCTGGCATTTTTGCTAAACATTGTCTGATAATGCGAATGGATTGAACGACTTCTTTGAGTTTGATGTCTACTCTGGCTCTTGCATCACTGTAGTTTGAAGTTGGCACTTCAAATTCCACTTGATCATAGCGTGCATAAGGCATCACTTTACGAATGTCATTGGGTTTGTTGGTCGCACTACGCATACCTATGCCTGTGACACCGAGTTCCCAAACGACAGATTCTGGTAACATGATATTATCTTTGATACGCATAACCACCGAGGGGTTTTCAATCCCTAAATCACGGTATTCTTCATATCTGGATTCAAGATCATCTAAGAAAGCATGAATATCTTTTTCTATTCCTAAGGGCAAGTCTTTTCTGACTCCTCCTGGAACGATGTATTGATGATAGACACGATGACCTGAAATCTGTTCGAAGATATCTAAGATAGAGTTTCTATCCGCATGAGCATGATACATCAAAGTATAATTTCCCGTGGGACCGCCTAAGCCACCATAACTCATCAAATGCGCACTAATTCGGGCAAGTTCTAACATGATCATGCGAATCCAGTGAGCGCGTTCAGGAATTTCTAAACCTAAGAGTTTTTCTGTCCCCATGGCAAACGCCATTTCGTTGATATCAGGTTCAGGAACGCAAACACGGGGAATCAAACTGATGTTATTGACCCATGAGTGTCTTTCCATCCCTTTTTCAAAGCCACGATGGAGCATACCGGGAAGTAAAAATGATTTTTTGATCATATCTCCATCGACAAAAAGATGAATCGATGCATTCCCATGCATCCCTGGATGTTGGGGTCCTAAGAATAATTTCATCTGTTTCATTTCTTATCACCTCGTAGAGATGCTGCTCTTACTTTGCGTTTTTCACGTTTCATCTTTTGCTTATTATTGGGATCACTGACGATATAGGTTTCTGAGTATTCTCTAGCTGCAAATTTTTTATCACTATACGCTTTTGGATCAAAGTCTTTTCTTAGAGGGGGTAGATCATCCCAATTTTCTAAGATCAATTGTTTTTCATAGGTGGGATTTCCGGGGAATGCGATACCAAAAAATTCATGACATTCTCTTTCGTAATAAATCGCTCCAGGGAATACCGCAATAATCGATGGCATTTCAGGAAACTCACGATCAATTTTGGTTCTAATTTGTAGATGATAGCCTAAATCCCAATTCATTAAGACATAGACCATCTCAAATGTGTTTTCATCCGGCCAATCGACCGCACTTAAATAGGAAAGCTGACGCCA
>QZKD01000026.1 GCA_003605085.1 Acholeplasma sp.
TATAAGGAGTTGACCATATGTATCCCTTTTTATTACCTGAAGTATTCGACTACACGATACCGATGTATGACTTACTTGTCTTAATCGGAATTTTTCTTATGATCATTTATGTGATAAATAGACTAGATCGTTTTGATGGATTTACGAAAAAGCAGACCAATCGTATCATTATATTGATCGTAATTAGCTTAATCATTGCCCTTGCGTTCTCATTCCTTTTAGATGGTATTTTTCACTCAATCCAAGAAGGTGAATGGACATTTGGTACCGTCAGTTTTTTAGGTGCTTTGATTGGTGGATTCACATCATTTTTACTTCTTATGAAATATTTCTATAAAGATAGCAACAAGGATATGAAAAAGATTGCGAATACACTCATTACAGGGGTTGTCTTAGCTCACGCAGTGGGTCGAATTGGTTGTTTTTGTGCAGGTTGTTGTTATGGTATACCAACTGAATCCTTTTTAGGTGTTCTATTTCCACATGGGCATGCCCACGATGCATATCCTGGACTTACGGTTTTTCCAACACAACTATTTGAATCGGGATTTCTTTTTGTTTTATTCTTTTTACTAAACAAAGTTTCAGCATTCAAGAATAAAGAACTTCAAGTTTATTTAGTTGGTTATGGAGTATGGCGTTTTATGATTGAATTCATTCGCGGCGACGAAAGAGGTGTTTTTATACCTCTAATTGAAACCGAGTATAATGTTTTTCCCACCCCCTCACAATTCATGAGTTTATTAATGATTGCATTAGGTATTTACTTGATTTACCAATATAATCAGAAGAAAAAAATAGTATCATAACTTAATTTTTGGCATTACTAGGCTTTTTATTCCCTACAGAGAAAGCTAAGAAATCAATGAAAAAACAACATGTGTTAACCTTAAAGGAAAAGATAATCATAGCGATTTTGATCATATGTGTGATCGTTTTTCAGTTTATCAATGTATCGGAATTGGGATACATGAAAGATGTTGATATGATTAGACATTCAGTGATTCGTTTTTTTTCTGGGATACTATTACTCTATTTACTTTTCAAATTTGGATATCAACATGTGCTTAAGTTTAAAATGAGTAGGCATTCTTTTTATGCCATGATTCCTGCTTTATTGATTGCTATTAATAATTTCCCTATCATTAGCTTTCTTGATGGTAGAGCTCAGTTAACTGAACCGAATTACCGTGTTGTACTCTTCTTGATCGAATGTTTTAGCATAGGTTTCCTAGAAGAATTAATCTTTCGTGGAATTCTTTTACTTTTTCTATTTCAGGCATTTTCCCACATAAAATATAGAGTTTTCATTACTATTTTGATTTCGTCACTCGTCTTTGGATTGTTTCATATCACAAACGTATTTGAAGGTGCACCACTTTCATCGACTATACTTCAGATAGGTTATTCTTTTTTGATGGGGATTTTATGGGCATCGATATATATGAAAACAGGAAATCTATGGTTTTCTATGGTACTTCATGCACTATATAATTTCTTTGGACAAGTCATGTTTTACTTAGGTACAGTCGATGGCAGATATGACCCAATCACGATTGCAGTAACTGTTATTTTTGCAACACTAGCTGCATTTCAAGTTGTTTTATTATTAAGAAAAAATCAATTCGAGTTACAGCACATATTAGCAAATAATAACGATTAAATAATAGTGAGGATTTAAGATTTTCACAAGCCATTTATATATTTTCAATCATTACTTATCTCATACAAACATCATCTATTATCCGGTGATGTTTTTCTTTTTTACATTAAAAAACAATTCAAAACTTCGAGATTTCACTGAGTCTCACCTACATGTGTTACAATAGTAACAAAGAGTCGTGAAACATCTATGAAGTAAGCAGTATGATGACTTCACAACCCGTATGATATTTAGAAAAGAGGAATCTTGATGAAATCCTTACTAAAAAAACCTTGGTTTTTAGGAACATTAATCTTTGGATTAACCATCCTTGTGTTTTTTATGAATCTATGGATTATGTCTCTTTCATTGGCATCACCCTATGAAGAAGATACCATTTTTAAGCTTGCGAGCAATTTTAGAAATGGTGGATTCATCGAAATATTCTCATTTGTCTTAATGATTGTCTTTTACACATCGATTGCTCCAGTGCTCTTCACGGGGTTTAGCTTATTAAGAAAAAATGGTTGGGGAATACTCAGTGGTGTCATCTATTTTCTTGGTTATGCAATCACTCTTATTGTTTATCAAACCCTTTATCGCTCAATGACGATCTTCCAGATGGTCTTAGTCATCATAAGCATCATTTTCGTTCTTGCCATCTTCGTTTTCTTTGTTTTAAGAAATAAGATTATTTTACAAAACAAGGGACTTCAAAAAGATGAAATTGAACTCAAATTGAGTGCCACAAAAATACCACTTGTTGTACTAATTATCGATATCATTTCCATGTTGGTTTTCTTTACCACGTTTATCATCCCGATTTATTCACTCACTGAAGGTGGAAATACTTACTTTGCAAGTGCGATGAACGTAATCTTTGGAGGGGATACCAGCATTCAACTCATTGTGTATTTTTTAGTGAATTTCGGATTATTCCTAGCACTCTTTCTCTACTTTACCCATTGTTTATCCTTTTACTTTTTCGATAAAGAACGTTTTATATTAAAGTCGAATACGTATATCAACGTCAATTTTATCGCAACCATTCTCTTTTTCCTTTTGGGATTAACCATCCAGATGTACTATACACTTTTAGGATCTGTCGCTCAAACATTTGCCTATATCCCCATGCTATTAATGATTGTCGTTATTTTTATTCTTGCAATCATTAAAGGTAAGTATAATGCGTTTATTGAGTTAGTTTATGTTGATAGTAAAATCAAGTATGCGAAAATTGAACCACTGGCTTATGTTGTTTTGATGACAGCGACCAGTGTGCTCATGCTTCTATTACATATCGTTAAAATTAGTATCATCTTTGATAACTTTACGTACTCTGTTGACTTAACAGGGTTTGAAATCTTAAGAGATTACACCAATTTGGATCCCGGTTATCGCATCGTCGCTTATATCTTAGTGGTGATGTTGATTGCAGTAGGTATTTCACTCATTGTGACCATAACCAGTTATTTATCCAAATATCGTCAATTTAGTTCTATCGTGAAGTTTGCGACGGGCATCAACATGTTCTTCATTTTCATTATCGCCATTTCAGGTTACTACTTCCAAATTGCTCAAACCATTAACCAACAAGTGATCTTCGAAATCTTTGCCTTCTATGGCATTAATTTACCCAGTGGTCTTGATTATGATTATCAGATTGGTACGGATGCGATGTATGCACTCATTGCTGCGACTACCATCTTAAGTGTCATGTATATTCGAAAAGCATTCGATCAAGAACCATTAAGTGAACTTGCAGTGAATCAAAATCCTCTTGAAGCCAATCAAGAGAATGTCACATCATCGAGTACACTTGAAGAAGATACCTATCAAAACTTTGATCCGTGTCCTGCGTTTTCTGTTCTCGACTCGAACATGGATGAATATAAAGCAGATTTAGAAAGAAGAAAGACATTCAAAGCGGTTGAACCGTCACTAAACGATCTTGTTTTATTCGTCGTTGATTATGCAAGAAATTCACGTCTTCATCTATCCTACACACCAGAAGATATCGCCACCTTCGTGGCTGGTTTAGGTGCCACCAAACTCTCCATCCTTCAAGGGATGTCAGGAACAGGGAAGACAAGTTTACCCAAAATATTCTCCGAAGCGGTCTTTGCGAATTGCGATATCATTGAAGTCGAATCCTCTTGGAAAGATAAGAATGAGCTACTTGGATACTATAACGAATTCTCGATGAAATATACCCCAAAGAAATTTACTTTAGCGCTTTACAAAGCCGCTTTAAATCAAGAAATCTTGACGTTTATCCTTCTTGATGAAATGAATCTATCACGCATTGAGTACTATTTCTCCGACTTCTTATCCCTGATGGAAAACGAAGAAAACCAAAGAGAACTTAAATTGATTAATATCAAGTTGAATCGAAAAGAAGACAATCAAGAAATCGATTATCTTGCTCTAGAGAATGGGAATACACTTAAAGTACCACCCAATGTCTGGTTTATTGGTACAGCGAATCGTGATGAATCGACATTTGTCATTTCTGATAAAGTCTATGACCGAGCACACACCATGAATTTCACGAAACGTGCACCCAAAGTACGCAATTATACCCATCCCTTGTCACAAAAATACTATGACTACCAGAGCATTGATAAACTCTTCAAGACCGCAAAACAAAACGGTAATTTTGATGCTGAGAATAGTGAGCTCATCAAACAAGTCGAAGTATTACTTGCACCATTCAATATTTCGTTTGGGAACCGTATCTTAAAACAAATTGAAGATTTCGTCAATATCTATAAAGCGTGTTTCCCTAATGAAGATGTGGAAAGCGAAGCGATTGAGAAGATTTTATTAAGTAAAGTAGTTGCTAAACTTGAAGTGAAGACCATTGATGATAAAGAAAAACTTGAAATGGAATTTGAAAAGTTGAATTTAGGTCAATGTGTTGCGTTCATCAAACGCCTAGATAATGAGTAGTCAGATTAAAAAGGAAGAGAAGCTGAGCAGGGAAGATTACGATCGTTTCTCCTCTCTCCTCCAAGGCATTCAAAACTTTATCCATAAACATAAGGTGTTATCCTATATAGAATTTGATTATTACGTCGTACACGATATGACGCTCTTTTCGATTGAGCCCGATTATGATTTTGATGGATTAAAAAAGACGATCGAACAGATAAAAAAGACCACACCTGCGATCAAGAGAATCTTTAGTAAGCCTATTATTGTATTAAAGGACTCAGATGATGTTTTACCGGTTGAAAATACCCGGATTATCAATCAAGGTACACTGTTGCATTTAGCAAATCACAGCCAATTTGTTTCAAATTTAACGAATAAAGGTGTCAAGCCAAGAAAGCTATTAACACGCATCTATGAAGATGACTATAGCATTTATGAAAACATCATTTTTTGTAATTTTGTTGATGACATCTTATCCTTGATCAAACGCAATCGAAGAACCCTCAATAGTTTACTTTACGCGAGTGATGTGATGCGTTTTAATATTCTTGAAAAAGTGAATCATGTGAATTACTTTTTAGCGCTAGGTAAACTACATACGGGATATATCCGTGATTTTAGTCAGTATTTTAACCTCTCCAAAACGCTACTGAATGAATTATCATTGATTAGCCAAGCCATAATGCCGAGACTTCATAAACCTATTTATCAGAAAAATCTAAAACGAAATAGAAATATGAATCTTAAGAAAACCAATATCTTCTTGATGCAAAAAGATTATCATCAGGTTTATAAAGCATATAAATATTTGCTTGGATATCAAAAGAAGTCGACACTCGATGAAGAAACGATGGATCTTGAACGCTTAAATGAGCATTACTTGATGTATGTGCAAATCTTGACCATCTTTGCAGTCGGTCATTTCAATTTTGAGATTAATCCTAATGTTAAAATCGACTTGCATTCACTGGATATCAGTTTTTCATTTAAAGGGTGGAAACTCGATATGTTCAGTAATAATGCCAAAGAAATCATTCTTCATTTTACTAAAGACAAGACCTATAAAATGATGATTACGAGCAATATGAGTGAGCATAAATCCCTCAATTACTATAAGAAGAATTATGGTGTGAATGAAGTGGTGGTTGTGAATCAATTTGAAGAGGATTATTTGGATAGAGATGATATTTTCGTCAGTATTGAAGATATAGATTCATTTCGTAGAATTCAACAGATTATTCTCAAAGGCATGATTTATGCGGACTCAAAAAGAGATGTGTGTCCTTTTTGTGGAGGACCTTTAGTAAAAGATTCTCACAAAGGTTTTTATCAATGTCAAGATTGTATGACGCAAATCAAAGAGGGTAAGTGTTCAGATACGAAGAAACCTTACTTCTTTACCGATAATGCTCATTTGAAGAAATATGCGATTCATAAATCAGATTTTAAGCACGATGAATATTGGTTCTATGAGAAAAAAGTGGAATCGGGTATGTATTATCGAAATATCACCAAAATCAATCATCAGGGAGAAATCATCTGCCCTTACTGCAATAAGATTCATGAAAAGAATGAATAGACGAGAGGTTTACCCATGCAAACAAAAATAGACATTCATGCCTATGAAAAGTCACAACACACATCTATACTTCAATTTCTAAATCGACACATCAATCCAAGCGACTTAGAAGATTATATCAAACGACTCGATAAGGAAATAGGTATTTTTTTGATTATGTATTTAAAAAACATTGTAGGTGTCTGTTTTTTAAGTGACAATCATAATGAGCACCGTGGACATACGCTTGATATGGATCTAAAAATTGATCAAGAATATCATAATGACAATGTTTTCAATACTTTATTTCTTGTCATCGATCAGTATATTGAAGATAATCAGATTGACTTTATCTCGACTTCAGCATTATGCCAGTTTGAAGTCATGCACCATTATTTCATTGAACATGGATATAAAGAGTGGTTCGCACTAAAGAAAATGGTTCATGATGGACGTGGCTTGCCTCATCACGAATTAACGTATCGTCATTATGAAGATCAGGATTTTGCCATGTATTTTCAAGGGTTAGGGGATGCGTTTTATCCCATGCGAAATGCAATGGATATTACCCCATATCATGTGTGCAATCAGGCATCCGATAAGAAAGCATCAGAAGAAAGAGAATCCCTTCTCAAGGAAAAGGATACGATGTATTTATTTTTTGAGAAAAACAATTATATTGGTGCAGTTACAATATTAGGTGCAGAAATCGATGATTTTTATGTAGTGGATCGCTATCAGGGGAAAGGATATGGCAGGAAGATCATTGAATTTTCGGTCAATTTTGCCAAAGGACAAGTCAAGGAACCCGTGTTTCTTACCGTCGTTGATTGGAACGAGAAAGCGAAAAACCTGTATCAATCCGTTGGATTTCAGTCGGTTGAAACAAAAAAATACTATCGAAAAATCATTCAAAGGTAGACAGTTTTACGCATGTAAAGCGAGTTATCTTGGTTGAGTGCATATTTATGATAAGATAATAGAGGATATCGAATAAGAGGAGTATAAAACAATGAAAGCTGATAATGTTAAATTAGTCTTTGATAGCAATTTTGTTGGTGAAATGACATCACCTACGGGCACGATTAAACTCGGGAGTCAAGACAATGGGATGCAACCCTATCATTTATTGTTTGGGGCAATTGCTTCTTGTTTCTATGCTACATTCTTGAGTGTAGCGAATAAAATGCGATTAACCTTAAGTGATGTAGAGATTGAAGTCTCAGGCTATAAACGAGATCAAACACCTGCAACTCTAGAAACGGTAACCATCGCGATGGTTGTCTATAATGGTTCCGATGAAGAAAAACTACGTAAAGCCGCAGATTTAGGTGCTAAATACTGTTCGATTCATGAAACGGTTTCGAAAGTTGCTACTATCGATCTTCAAGTGACGTTTAAAACCAAGGAATTATGACAAATATAACAAAAAAGGGCACAAGTCATGTGCCCTTTTGTTTGTTTAAAATCAATGATTAAGGTTGGAATGCTCCAAAGAGAACTAACCAAGTAAGAAGAGTTTTAGCGACTAAAGATAAGATAATATAGCCTCTTTCACCATAAAGATAGTTCTTAAACTTGCCTTTACCTAAATACTGTAAAGCCATATTGACTGGGAATGTGTTGAAAGCAACGAAATAAGTGATTAAGATTGCCCATACGAAACCAGGAACAGCGTCTAAGTTTGGATTGACACCAATGTAGAATGCAATTGCTACCCATGGTGCTAAACCGATGATGGAACCAAAGATGAAGGGAAGCCAGTTGACTTTCTTGCCTACCTTGGATTCGCCAGCATTGAGTAATTCCATATCAAGACCAAATAAGTTCATCGCAGCATTAGCAAGCGCAATTAGTGCGAAGACAGCGACGTCACGAACACCAAAGAGTGAAGAGATGAGCACGATCATTAAGGATGAACTTAACGCGTATTCATACCATCTGAGCTTGTTGATACCTTGTTTCAAATCAGCGACATATTTTTCTTTATAGGGGAACGCGATGATGAAATGGAAGAGGGCTGAAATGAGGAGGAAGCTTGCGGTTAAGGGAAGGAAGGGAAGTTCAAATAATGTTTCCGTTGGGGTTAAGACTAAGCCTTCACCTGTGACAAACTGTAAATAATTACCAATGACAGGAATGGTGAATGTTTGAGTTCCTGTCCCATCTAAATTAGGATAAACGATAAACGCGAATAACATCATGAGAACACCTTGAATTAAGTGGACAGAACCCATGATTTTGTTGAAGCGGATCAAACTTTCAAACGATAATTTATCCGCTTTTTGTACAGCTACACTCATAGTAAGTCTCCTTTACTTATATTTTGCATAATTATCTTATCATAGAGATATATCAATATCAAGTAAAGAGACTCAATGTGAATGTTCATAAAATAATGACAATTTTTTTGTAAAATTAGGCATAATTTTTCGTAAGATTTTGAATTATAAAGTTTGCTTTGGCTTAGATGGAAATAGATTCTATTCTATCGTTTTCATAGGTTAATCATGCCGTGATGTGAATTTACACATAAACAAAAGAAAATGCGAATAATCTTTCTTTAAGGGTTGAAATAAAGCGCTTTCATTTGTATAATGGTTATGGTGAATAACGAGAGTATACTATGATCACACACTTCATGCATCAACCAGGAGAGACCCTGTGGATCAATCAAATGATGAATTAT
Source organism: Acholeplasma sp. (assembly GCA_003605085.1). GTDB lineage: Bacteria > Bacillota_I > Bacilli_A > Acholeplasmatales > Acholeplasmataceae > Peloplasma. The sequence continues at coordinate 8,827 of QZKD01000026.1, forward strand.
CCAATCATATAGCGGTTAATTATCCTTACCGTTCGTTTTTTCATGCGTCATATATGAGTAATCACTCGTTAAGATAAGAAAGAGAGGACCACTAAATTGTTTAAAAGTATGTATCTTATCAATGTATTTGCTGATCTTCAAAAAAGATATAGTGATCAGCCTGAGTTTCTTCAAGCGGTTGAAGAATTCTTGACCTCCATCGACCTTCTCGTAGACAAGGATCCAAGAATCCAACAAGATGCGATTATTGAACGTATCGTCGAACCCGAAAGAATGATTAAATTCAGAGTATCTTGGGTTGACGACTCAGGTAAAGTCCAAGTGAACCGTGCGATGCGCGTTCAGTTTAACTCTGCAATTGGACCTTACAAAGGTGGTATTCGATTCCATCATTCTGTCAATGAATCGATCATGAAGTTCCTCGCGTTTGAACAAACATTTAAGAATTCATTAACCTGTCTTCCCATGGGAGGAGCTAAAGGTGGCTCTGATTTTGATCCTGAAGGAAAAAGTGATAACGAAATCATGCGTTTCTGTCAGGGATTCATTCTAGAAATGTATCGTCATATTGGGCCAAGAATGGACGTTCCAGCGGGTGATTTAGGTGTTGGTGCGAGAGAAATCGGTTATATGTATGGCATGTATAAACGAATCGAAAATGAATTTAGTGGTACGTTTACTTCTAAAGGCATTGAATCGGGTGGTTCATTAGGAAGAGCAGAAGCTACCGGTTATGGTTTATGCTACTTCGTTGAAGAAATGCTTCGAGTATTTAAAAATACGACATTTAAGAACAAGCGAGTGATCATCAGTGGTGCAGGTAAAGTAGGATCCATGGCAGCAGAAAAAGCGATTGAACTCGGTGCGAATGTGATTGCGATTAGTGATGTCTCAGGTGTTATCTATGATGAAAAAGGTATTGATATACATCTAATCAAAAAACTATCGAAGACCAATACCGTGGTTATTGATAAGTATATTACCTATCATCCAGAAGCAACCTATTATCCAGATCCAAAAGATATTTGGAAAATACCTTGTGATATCGCCCTTCCTTGTGCAACACAAAATGAAATCTATCTGGATTCTGCTGAAGAACTTGTCAAAAATGGTTGCTGGTTGGTTGCAGAAGGTGCGAACATGCCAACAACGATTGATGCAACCAAGTATTTTAGAGAACACAATGTCTTATTTGCTCCTGGTAAAGCGGCGAATGCTGGTGGGGTTGCTGTCTCAGGATTAGAAATGTCCCAAAATGCGACTTTCCAAAACTGGAGTTTTAAAGAAGTGGATGATAAACTTCATGAAATCATGAAGCGTATCTTTAATAGTTGTCATGAAGCATCATTAACCTATACGGGTAAACCCGATGATCTCATCACAGGAGCGAATATCGCTGGATTTATGAAAGTATATAAAGCGATGTTACAACAAGGTGTATAATCACATATCATAGAAGCATAAGAGGACGATATTTCGTCCTCTTTTTATAGGTTTAGGAGTATCGATTACAAAAGATCTTTATCATTGACTTTCGAAACATGGTATAATGAATGATGTTATAACATCAAGATAAAGAAGGTTACATTATGGTTTCTCTATTAACAATTTTTTTAGTTTTTTTTAAGATTGGTGCATTCACCTTTGGTGGGGGACTTGCTATGATTCCCATCATCAAGCGGGACATTGTTTCTCGAGGGTGGATTGAAGAAAATGAACTCATGGATTATATTGCAGTCGCCCAAGTCGCACCTGGGATGATCGCGATTAACATTGCGGTGTTAGTTGGGGAGCATATTAGGGGAAGACGCGGAAGTTTGGTGGCTGTTTTAGGTGTTGCACTACCCTCCTTGATCGTCATTACATTGATTGCAGCACTTTTAAAAGAATTTGCCGATATTGAACTCGTTCAATTTGCCCTTAAAGGGATTTTAATGACGGTTGTTGTATTACTCTTTAGTGCAATGATTGAACTTGGAAAGAAAAACATCTACAACATCTGGTTGTTGATGTATGCTATTTTAGGATTTTCTGCTGTTTTCTTCTTTAATATTTCGACAGTTCTTATTATATTGACCGCCTTTTTGTTAGGTTCAATTCATGCTTATATCCTCTTTCGAAAGAAGGTGAAGTTATGATTGAACTAATTCTTATCTTCTTATATGTAGGATTATTCACCATAGGTGGAGGTATGGTTGCGATTCCACTGATTCAGCAACAAGTGGTTGAACGTGGACTCATTAGCTTTGATGAGTTTATCGCGATGCTTGCGATAGCTGAATCAACACCAGGACCCATTGGAATCAATATTGCAACCTATGTAGGATTCACTCAACAGCATATATTAGGTGCTGTTGTTGCTACAGCTTCCTTCATCCTTCCATCATTTATTATCGTCTCTGCACTTGCAGGATTACTCAAAAAATATCGTTATAGTTTACTTGTCGTTTACTGGTTCTATTATTTAAAAGCTGTGATTATCGGATTAATTGGATATGCAGCTGTTAATATCTTAATTCATGCGGTTGTGATTGAAGGATTTCCTGATCTTAACTTAGATTACAAAGCCATTGCACTCATTGTCATCATGTCATTGCTGTATCGATTCTTTTATAAAAAGCCATGGATCCTCATTATCATCGGTGCCTTATTAGGCATGGCAACCTACAGTTTACCCATCTAATCTTTGGTTTACCATTTAAAGGACATTATTTGTCCTTTTTTTTGTACAAACTTGACATTGTTTGATTTTCGTAATATTATATAGATAAATTATACGATGACCAATAGAATGAATTGAATACTCATATTTTTTTTGTGGATGACATATCTATTGATTTGATCATAATTCGACAACCACGAAGACAAAATAACGAACTCGCGATGATAACACGATGAAGTATTGTGTGATTTTTTTGTTTGCAAAGGAGAAAACGGTAATGAAGAAAATTTTGGATAAATATCCACAAAGCGAAGATCAGTTAATTGAGATTTTACTTGAATATCAGATGGAAAAAGATGATCACTATATATCAAAAGAAGATATCGTTGACATTGCATCTTATCTCCATATTCCGGAAAGCAAAATCTGTAGTGTGTTGTCATTTTACTCATTTTTCAGCGATAAACCAAGAGGTAAGCACATCATTCAAGTATGCAAAGATGTCCCTTGTTATGTCAGTTCAACAGTGGATATACTTAAAGTTATTGAAAAAGAATTAGGCATACGCATCAATGAAACAACGGAAAATAAACAATTTACACTTGAACAAACAAGTTGCTTAGGATGCTGTGATAAATCACCTGCGATGCGTGTCAACGATCGGATTTATACACATTTAACAGCAGATAAAGTAAAAGCTATATTATCAGAATATCGGGTGCTAAAATCATGATAGAAAGAAAATTAATCTCGAAACGATGTGGCAAAATCAATCCATTATCCATTGACGAGTATATAGCGCTTAACGGATATGAAAATTTAAAAAAAGCACTGCATATGGAACGAACTGAAATCATCGAGGAAGTGCAAAAAGCCTATTTACGTGGACGTGGTGGTGCAGGATTTCCTACAGCGATAAAAATGATGGGACTTGCTAAGGAAGTGAGCAAGGACAAATACATCATCTGTAACGCAGATGAAGGTGAACCGGGGAATTTTAAGGATCGCTATTTGTTAGAAAATGATCCCCACCAAGTGATTGAAGGTATGATCATTGTAGCCTATGCAACCGGGGGGACACATGGGATTGTGTATGTGAGAGGTGAATATCAAAAATCCATTAGTCTTCTGAAATGGACGATCGATGAAGCACGTAAAAAGGGCTTTCTTGGACAGTCTATTTTAGGAAAAGATTTTCACTTTGATATTGAAGTACGTTCAGGTGCAGGATCTTATGTCTGCGGTGAGGAATTTGCCCTGATCGAATCGATTGAAGGACATCCGGGAAGAACACGTGTGAAACCCCCCTTCCCTACCCATCAAGGACTCTTCGGGAAACCCACGCTGATCAATAACGTGGAAACATTTTCAACCATACCTACCATTATCGACATCACAGGAAAAGAGTTTGCCAAAATTGGCACACCATCTTCAACGGGAACAAAACTCCTTTCATTATCAGGGAATATCAAAAACAAAGGTGTCTATGAAGTTCCCTATGGTGTTACCATTCGTGATGTTATTTTTGGATTAGGTGGAGGTGTAGAAGACCAACGAAAGATTAAAATGGTCCAACTTGGTGGCGCATGTGGTCCTATAATTCCTGAATATATGCTTGATATGATGATTGATTTTGAGCGTTTTGAAGAGTTTGAATCAAAGACAGGGGCTGGCGCGATCATTGTAATCGATGAACGATTTGATGTCTTTACGATCTTACTGAAGACCATTCGGTTTTTCCAACATGAATCTTGCGGGAAATGTACACCGTGTCGAGAAGGTCATATCCAACTTGGAAATCTGATTGAAAAATTCATTGAGCGTAAAGCCACCATGCAAGATATCGCATCTTTAGAGTCCTTAGCAAGAGTCATTCATCAAGCTTCGTTATGTGGTTTAGGACAAACGTCGCCCACAGCGATCATTGCTTCACTCAGGTATTTTAGGGATGATTATATCGATCGTGTCGAACATCCCTTTAAGGTATAAGGAGGTTACCCATGATAAATCTAACGATCAATAATGTGAAAGTAACCGTCGAAGAAAACACTTCGATCTTACATGCTGCAAAGCAGTATAATATGAATATCCCTACTCTATGTTATTATGAGGACTTAGATATCAAGTCTGACTGTCGTGTATGCGTGGTCGAAGTTGCTGGTAAAAGAGGATTAGTATCCGCATGTTCGACTCCTGTGAGTGAAGGACTTGTTGTTTTTACAAACTCCCCAAGAGTTCTCAATGCACGTAAGACGATTGTTGAGTTAATCTTATCCAATCATGATACCAATTGTACGACATGCGTGAAAAATATGCGTTGTGAATTGCAAAATTTAGCTAAAAACCTTGGAATTGATGAGAATCGCTTTCCCTCGGTATTTGAAAAATGTCCAATCGATGATCACAATCCCTCGTTGATTCGAAATCCAAACGTATGCATTAAATGTGGTCGATGCGTTGATGTATGCAATCATGTACAAGGTACGCAAGTATTGTCTTTTATGCATCGTGGGCACGAAACTAAAGTTTCTCCTGTTTATGATGAGCCATTAACAGATGATTTTTGTACCTTTTGTGGGCAATGTGCGAGTGTTTGTCCTACTGGTGCAATCATCGAAAAAGATGAGACAGATATCGTTTGGAGAGCATTAACAGATCCAAAGAAACATGTCATCGTTCAAGTCGCACCTGCTGTTCGTGTTTCATTAGGTGAAGAGGTGGGTCAACACATCGGAACAATTGTCACAGGTAAAATGGTGACCGCGATGAAGATGTTAGGTTTTAATCAGGTCTTTGATACAGATTTTACAGCGGATTTAACCATCATTGAAGAAGGGCATGAACTCATTCATCGAATCCAACATGGCGGAGTGCTTCCCATGATGACCTCATGTTGTCCTGGTTGGATCAATTATGCAGAAACACGATATCCGGATATTCTTGATCATATTTCTACATGTAAATCTCCACAACAAATGTTCGGTGCTTTAGCAAAATCGTATTATCCTAAATACTCTGGGATTCCCGTAGAAGACATTTTTGTCGTCTCTATTATGCCTTGTACAGCAAAGAAGTATGAAGCACAACGGCCTGAAATGAAAATCAATGCAGAAGAACCTGATGTTGATGTTGTATTAACGACACGTGAACTTGGGAAAATGATCAAACAAATGGGGATTGATTTTGAACGTTTATCTGAAACACCGTTTGATGCTCCTTTTGGAATTACTTCAGGAGCTGCTGCTATTTTTGGCGCTACTGGAGGTGTGATGGAGGCTGCCATTCGATCTGTTTATGAAATCGTCAACAAAGAACCGCTTGAACAATTAGATTTTGTCGAACTGAGAGGACTTAAAGGTATCAAAGAAGCAGATATCGTTCTTGGTGGGAATACTGTGAAAGTTGCAGTTGCTCATACACTATCGATGGCAAAAAAACTATGTGAGCAAATTCAGCACGGTACATCTCCCTATTCATTTATTGAAATCATGACTTGTCCTGGTGGCTGCATCGGAGGTGGGGGACAACCTTTTGGTACAAATAATAAAGTCAGACAGGAAAGAATCAATTCGACATATGAACTTGATCAGAGTATGAAGATACGAAAATCACACGAGAATCCTGATGTGATGGCACTGTACGAAAAATTTCTCCATGAACCTCTAGGAGAGTTATCGCACCATCTACTTCATACACATTATCATGATAGACAGCATAAACATTAAAAAGGACTCCGCAGAGTCCTTTATTTTTATAACCAATCGAGAGGGATGTAGTATCCATCGACCTCAATCACAAGAAAGACATCGGTCCATAACGTGCCGTTTGACCAGTACCATGTGGTTGAATACACACGTAAATAATTCAATGATACCTCATATTCACTCGCGATACTTGATAAGGTGGTGAAATCATAATAGGTTTGTAAATAGGGATGATTTTGGACATCAAGATCAGTTAGCATAGGTGTAACATCCGTAAGTTCATAGTATGGACCAAAGTTATTTGCAACATAGTTTTGAATGGTATCCTCGATGGATGAAAAGAGTTTGATTTGATCGTAAACTTGATACCGCCCCTCAGTTTCACTGACAATAACAAACGCTTTAGAATCATCATTAAACTCAACAAGATATCCAAAGACATGATCCACATCAATGATATTTGCATAATACGCATTCTCTTTTCCTGTATAGGCTTGGAGCATGTTGTTATTCAATGTAATCTCATCGACGATTTCACCTTGCATATCATAGGTAGCTGAAATCGCAGACTGTGCATCATCATAATCTTTTTGAATATCACCATCTAAGATATATGTCACGCCTAAAAGCGATGAAAGTAATGCATCATAACTAAAGAATTCATGATGTGTATTTCCTTGAATATCATTATAAGAAAGTTCAATCGCAGGTGAGGAAGTGTCAATACCTATCGATAAAGCGAGATCATTTGATTCATTCAAACTGAAGATTGTCATGTAGTTCGCTAAATCATATAGTCCCCCAGTGATCCCACCAAAATAAAGATCATAGGCACCTGATTGGACAATATTTGGGTTAATATAGGATGAGGGGAATGCAACATCAAATAATACTATATCTACTTTAATGTGATGCTCATTATCAATTAAAACCGCTTCATAGAGCGATTCAAGGTTTTCCATCATCTCAACAATCGATGCACGTCCTCCTGAACTATAATATAGTAATAGTTCAATAATCGTTTCAGAATTTTCAGTGCCTGCAACATAATAACCATCGTGGATAGCTAACGAGATTGCTTCAAGAAAATGTGCTTTTGCACGATCAGGATCATATCCATAAGTATCCTGCAGATAATCATCATCATGTGAGGATACGAGTAATTCACTTCGATAAGGAACTTGGGAAGGATCAAGCGCATATTGGGATGATATCAATCGATTCTCGGGGATATAGCCCAAAGTCATATGGTTGGTTAATGATAACCGATCAATTCCAAAATAGAGCGCTTGTCGCATGTCATCATACATGAGGATAGGCTCGAGATCATAATCCATGTTGATGGCAATATCGGGATATTCTTCTTTAAACTGCTCTCTTCGATCGTTGGTCCCTAAAGAATTAATGCCTAAACGCCAAACGGTAGGACTTGATTCAAACATATAAGGTGTGTTCCATGTCTGTTCATTTAGATGAGCATTGGGAACATATGACATATCGAGTTCGCCTGACAAAAATGCTTGATAAATACCTTCTTCATCGATTTTGAAATTGAGATCATCAAAATAGCGATAATATATCTTATCGAGGCTGATGGTAGCAGCATTGGGATGGTTGTCGTTTTTAATAAACAGCATAGAATCTTCATAAATCCATGAGGATAGTCTAAATAAACCTATCGATGGAGTGGTTTCAACAGATGTTGCATAATCGTCCCCCAATATCTCATATGCTTCTTGATGAATCGGTGTTATAAAAGGATCAGAGAATAGTCCCAAAACATGATTCATATTGACAGGAGATTCAAATTCAATCTCAAGAGTCAAATCTGATGAATTCGAAACCTTAATGCCAATATCATCAATACTTGAATTTCCTTCTCGATAATTCTCGATGTTTTTGATTCCCGATAAACACAGTGCGAAGGTACCATGACATGTTCCAAGCCAATTGTTTTCTAAAGCTTCTTTCATGGTCCAAACAAAATCTTCTGCAGTAATGGATGAATCGTTGACGGTTAACTCTTCTGGAATGTACCATTCGAGTTGATCCTTCAACGTAATCTTCCATGAAGTGGATTTTCCATCAGAACTCATGTCATCACCAATCGCAACAGGAAAGGATCCAGCAAGCGAAAGTATATAGTTCATGACTTCAGCTTCTTCATTATATATACGCTGATAAAGGGTTCCCGAAAGAAGATCATAAAGTGGTGCTGGTTTACCTGGGACATTGATCCATGTATTTAAGTTATCCTGTTCTTCAGTGTAATACGTTCTAAAGGTGTACTCGAGTGGATGACCATACGTCTCTGCATCAAAAAATACATTGGAGTCATCTTCGGTCAATGTCAAAGAAGGGATCGAATAACCGAGATTGTATACGTATTCATTCGTAGGTAGATCAACACGATCTGAAAATAACATGACATCGGTTGATCTGACTAAAGGAATACCCCCATACATATGCTCCATAAGATATGATTCAAGTTTTGAGATGACATAGATCTTTTCAAAATCAGAAAACATGCGAAAATCATAGCGTCCATT
>QZKD01000008.1 GCA_003605085.1 Acholeplasma sp.
ATGAAGGTTTAATGGGAATTGATCCTGTAGTAATCACCAAACGATCATATGTCACTTTGTTACCTTTTTCAGTTGTCACATAATGACCTTCTGGATCGATGGATAATACAACATCTAAAACAATTTCAACACCTAAGTTGATGAGTCCAGCATCGGGCAATATGTTTTGATCTGTATGCTCGAGTGTCCCAAAAATATAGGGGATTCCACAGGGAATCATCACTTTTTCTTCTTTGCGAATCATCATCACTCGTTTATCTTGATGATTCGCCTTTGCGGTCATAGCTGCTACTAGTCCAGCAGCACTGCCTCCTATGACCAAAATATTGACATTTTGTTCCATAATCTATCTCCTTTTTATTTCATGCGTAGATACGCGTTTTTATAATTTAATGGTCATTCCTGTTCGAATATATTCAATATTCTCTCCCATAATGGGTTTTAATATCTCAAATGCTTTTTCTCCAGTGCAGTGACATGTGAGAAGATGTGTATGATAGGTTAAAAAATCTTTCCCCATGCGTTCTATCATTTCTTTGGATTCACTGATTCCTGTTGAACGACTAAACATATGAAGTCCGCCAACAGCATAATCGATATGACGACCCATAATACTCATCGCCTCATCGATGATATTGATCATACCCTTATGAGCACAACCTGCAATGAGAATAAGTTTTTCATTCTCTTCTATAATCAGATTTTGCTCATGCCGAAAATCATCATTTTTTAAATTTTGTCCATCATCCACATATAGATTCTTATTGCTCGATGGATAGTATTTTTTTGGTTTTACCTTGGAAAAAAGAACGAGATGTTGATTGATCGCATGATCATCTTGGACATAAAAAATCCGTTTATCTTCACCTTTAGGTAGTGGGATACTGATATCTTTGTATCCTTCTTTTCTTTTTGAGTAGTGAGGTTCAAATGCTGATTCTTGGACATATATGATGGCTTTCTTATTGATCTCCATAAAACGCAATAAACCACCCCCATGATCATGGTGACCATGAGAAAGTACACAAATATCGACATTCGTTAAATCGATCCCTAAGTGTTTAGCATTCGTTTCGAATAGGTTAGAATCTCCCGTGTCAAATAAGATATGATGATCTTTTGTTTCTATATAAAGAGATAACCCGTGTTCACTTGGTAAATGCGGATCTATGGATGTATTTTCAACGAGAACTGTGATGATCATTTATCTTCCTCACAACAACGTTTCATCCCTTCCATTTCACACCGTCTTCTTCCTTGATGTTCGGGATGATCACATAATTTGATGTCGCCTTCTTCGATGGTTAGTTTTTTACCGCAAACAAGAAACTCTGCTAGTTTCCGCTTCGCTTCATTATAAATTCGTTGAACCGTTCCTCTAGAAACATCGAGAGCAAGTGCAGCTTGTTCTTGATCTTGACCTTCTAGATCGATTAAGCGAATGATTTCGTATTCATCAAGGCTAATACTTATTTCCTCTTTTGGACTTGCACCAGATTCGAGTGGGCCAAAGTGTTGATACTCAGGCAAAAAGCAAACGCGACGCAATCGTTTGGGTCTTGGCATATGAAATTCCCCTTTTGTTTTGTGCATATGCACATATTCTATTAGTAGTATAAACCTAATATTAAAGATACTCAAGACATAAATGATAAATGGCACATTTTCCCATAATCTACCCTCGAGATGTGCGTAAAACCATTCTTAACAATACCTGTTATAATAAGTGTAGTTAGGAGTGAAATGATGAAACCATATTTAGACCAACAAAGAGAGTTTTTTCAAACTGAGGCTACCAAATCCTATACTTTTCGCATTGAACAACTCAAAAAACTAAGACAAGCGATCATAACCCATGAACAAGCTATCCTTGATGCCTTAAAAAAAGATCTCAATAAGTCGAGTTTTGAAGCCTACACTACAGAGATCGGTTTTACTTTATTATCCATTAGATCTGCCATTCGTTCTTTGAAGCGTTGGATGCGAATCAAAAAAGTACCTACACCTATTTATCAACTCAATACACGTTCCTATATCAAGAATGAGCCTTTAGGAAATGTTTTAATCATCGGTCCTTATAATTATCCCTTTCAATTGGTGATTGAGCCTTTAGTCGGAGCGATTGCTGCTGGAAACACTGCGATCATGAAGCCTTCTGAATTCACCAAGGAAACAGAAAAAGTATTAGAAAAAGTCATTAATGAAACCTTCGATCCGAAATATCTCAAAGTAATCACTGGGGATTATCTTGTCACTGGAGAGTTGATCAAACTCAAATTTGACCATATTTTTTTCACAGGTAGTACAAGAGTGGGTCAAATCGTGTATGAAGCAGCAAGCAAAAATTTAGTCCCTGTGACATTAGAACTAGGTGGGAAAAGTCCAACGATTGTCGATGAAACAGTGAATCTTAAAGTAGCTGCTCGAAGAATTGCCTTTGGTAAATTTATTAATGCTGGTCAAACCTGCATCGCTCCTGATTATATCTATGTTAAAAAAGATATTCATGATGCTTTTGTGAAAGAACTCAATACAGTTATAGAAACTATGTATAGTAACTATGAAGATTTTGGAAGAATTGTCAATGAACGTCATTTTAATCGCTTACTTAGTCTAATCAATAAAGATCAAGTGGCGAATCACCATCATTATGATTTCAATGATCGTTTGATCAGTCCAACTGTGATGAAAAATGTGACGTGGGATGACCCTATCATGAAAGAAGAAATCTTTGGTCCAATACTTCCTGTGCTCACCTATGAAAGTATCAATCAGCTCATTTTTGAACTAAAACTTAAAGAAAGACCTCTGGCACTCTATTTATTTTCAAACAATAAAGTGACCCAAGATAAGGTTTTTAACCAATTATCGTTTGGTGGTGGAGCAATTAATGACACCATTATGCACGTCAGCAACCCTGATTTACCCTTTGGAGGTATCGGACCCTCTGGTATCGGTGCTTATCATGGCAAACATAGTTTTGAACTCTTCTCCCACCAAAAATCGTATATCAAGCGCTCCACGTGGCTTGATTTACCCATGGCCTATCCACCTTATTCTAGTAAAAAAGAAAAACTTATCAGAAGAATTATGAAATAACCCGAACACGGGTTTTTCTTTTATAAATTATTTCTAATTCAAAATATTTTTGTGCATATCGTTTTGCTATAAATAACGATGTAAATTATAATAAAGTTATTGAAAATTAGGAGGAACTAAAAATGAAAAAAATATTATTACTCATCATCTTAGCGATCACCACATTCAGTGTGGCAGCATGTGGACAAAATGATGATGTCTTGAGGGTCGCCATGGACCTGCAATATCCACCCTTTGAAACGGTTAATACATCCAATGATCCTGAAGGCATATCCGTGGATATAGCGCGTGCTTTTGGTGAATTTTTAGGTGTTGAAGTGGAGATTGTGAACACAGAATTCTCCAGTATCATTCCAGCACTCGAAGCGGGTGAAGTCGATATCGCCATTGCATCCATGAGTATCACTGAAGCGAGAAAAGTTTCCGTTGATTTCTCTGATCCATATTTTTACTTTAAGATTATTACACTAGTCAATAAAGACTTTGCAACGGCAAATGGTCTGACTGAAGATTCTTCTGTGGAAGATATTCTTGCGATTGAAAATGCGCGTTATGTAGGTATTGCATCACAGGTATCCGCATCCATTCCACAATCGTATGGTAAAGAAGTCACAGAAGCAACAGATTTAGGAACCGCAGTTGAATCTGTGGCACAAGGTACTTCTGATGTACTATTAATGAGTGCTAATCCAGTTGTCGATGGTTTTAAAGCAAATCCAACAACGACCATGGTCGTTTGGGATCCTTTCGTTGCAAGTCCTATCGGAATGGCTGTGAAGAAAGGCAATACTGAACTCATTGAAAAGGCGAATGAGTTTATCGCAACCTTCAATGATGATGGTGGACTCTATGACGTCCTAAAAGAAACATGGGATGCTGTGCTTCTCGATCGTCTTGGACGTTACGGATTAGATTTCTATATCAATGAAGAGTAAGTTATTCAGTTACATCTTAGCTGCATTTACCGTCATTGCCTTTATTGTCTTTGTCGTCTTACGCCAAACATCAGATTTTAGTTTAGTCTCATTTATTGATTATCGAGAAATGATTTCAGAAGGTGTGTTCAATACCATTTTGGTCTCGATTTTATCTTTACTGGGAAGTTTGGTCTTAGGATTTATCTTTTACTTATTCTCGATTTCAAAAATTAAATATTTGAATGCCTTAACTGATGTGTTTACTGAAATCATTTATGGAACACCGCTACTTGTTTTGGTGGTCATCACTGCGTTTGTCATCGGACCTGCGTTTGGTACATTTAATCGAAATGCACTAGGTTTTACGGCCCTCGTATTTTATATGACTCCTTATATGATGAATGTCTATAAATCCGCGTTTTCTAGTATTTCTAGAGATCAATATTTAACCATGGATTTATTTGGGTTTACCCCCTATCAGCGTTATCGGTATATTATCATCCCTCAAGTGATCCGTATTTTAATGCCACCGATGATGAATAATTTCTCAATGATTATTAAAGGGAGTGCTCTTTTGAATGTGCTATCTTATAATGAGTTGTATTTTGCCATTAGGGTTGCTCAATCCAAAACCTTCGCATTTGTCGAAGGCTACGTGCTCATGTGGATTTTATATTTAATTATCACGATCCCCTTATCACAACTTACCAAATGGGTTCAAAGGAAGTGGGCATTATGAAAATTCATTTAAATCAATTGTCCCACACCTATGATGTGGAAGTGCTTAGCAATCTATCTTTAGACCTCGAAGGCTATAGTTCGGTTGCCATTATCGGTGTTTCTGGTTCAGGAAAATCTACTCTCATCCGTTTAATGAGTGGTTTAGAAAAACCTACATCGGGTTCAATTAGCGTCAATGGGCACGAAGTGGATGAGGAAGCGTATCGTAAAAAAATTGGTTTTGTTTTTCAAAATCACAATCTATTTCCCCATCTGACACTGAAACAAAATATCACACTCGTATTAGAAAAAACCCGAGGGTTTGATAAAGAGGAAGCAAGCATTATCGCTGAAAAGTATCTTGGCATGCTTCATCTTGAAGATCAACTTTATAAGTTACCTAAAAATGTCTCAGGAGGGCAAGCACAACGTGCTTCCATTGCTCGAGCTTTATCGATCAATCCAGATATCATTTTTCTAGATGAACCCACTTCTTCTCTTGATCCCATCTTGACAGATGAAGTCTTAAGAGCTGTTGAAGAACTCAAAGGATTAGGTAAAGATTTCATTTTTGTTACCCATGTGATGGGATTTGTTCGTGATTTCGCAGACTATGTGATCTTCATGGATAAAGGAAAAATCGTTGAACAAGGATCTCCTTCCATCCTCGATCACCCACAAACTAAAGAGCTTTATGAATTTATGAGAAAGGTAAGATAATCATGCCATCATTCATTAAACCTGCTTTATTCGGTAATGCATCTTCACTTGGCTATCACTGGATGTATAAGCAAGATTTTCTTGAGAATTTAGTTAAAGAAAAAAATCTCTTATTTCAAGTACCTAACAAGGAAGAATACGAGGCTGCAGGTCGTTCGTATTATGCCTATCCTAATGCGAAACTTGGTGATGTTACGGTTCAAGGACAGATATTAAAGTGGCTTTATCAAGCGGTTTTAGATAATCCTGATTTCAATAGTGTTGATTATAAAAATCTATTGTTTAATCAATTTCGTCCTGGTGGAACCTATCAGGGATATGTGGAAAGCTATGCGAAAAAACTCGTGATCAATCAACTGAATGATGAATTGAAATTAGGTCTTCATGAGATCGAAAATGATGATGATCATTTGGTAGGATTTGTACCCTATTGGGTCAGCAAAGAACTTGATAAATCTATTGCGTGGGCTTTTGAACTAACCAATGTCTTCTCGAGTCGACTTGAATACAAAATGCTTTTTCAAATGTTTGATCAACTCATGATTTTACTTAACGATCATCCGCTAAGAGAAGCTATTTTAAAATCATTGCCCTGGGCTCCTAAAGGGTTAGTGCTAAAAATAGAAAAAGGACTTGAAATGAGTGATACCAAGTCCTTCATCAAACAATATTCAGGAACCGCTTGTTCCATCTATCAATCCATTCCTTTAATCTTTCATCTACTTTGGCATAGTACTTCTCTTGATGAGTTATTAGAGAAAAATATTATACTCGGTGGAGCGACAAGTGATCGTGCCATGGTACTTCTTGCCCTATGGAATCAATACCAAGAAGTTCCAAAAGAATTCTATAAAAAGATGATCTAAGCCTCTGATGAGGCTTTTCTTTTTTATAAAAATCCTACAATCCAGCTCGCGATGGTCATCATTCCATAAATCATCAGATTGATACCAAAGACGAGGAAAAACCCAAAAAGAATGCCCGTGATCCACCGACGAGGTGTACTGCTTGAAAGAATGCCTTTTTGTTGTAGTATTCCATCGATAGCTAAAGGCAAAGCGAAGATAAGATAAACCCACCAGGGTAAGATAAACCAATAGCTAATGATCATAAAGATGATTCCTAGATAGATACCTGTGCATCTTGTACAAAGCACCCAAGCTTTATGAAAAAACATAGGAGAACGGTCCTTTTTTTGATGACATCCAAAAAATAGGGCGAGATAAGGTCGGTTTAACACCATGTTTCCTAGTGTAAGGATGAATAGGATAACACCTAAAGAAAGGGCTGTTGATGGTAATAAACTTTCCCAAATCCATGCCGATAATAAAATTTCTTTTGGGATGAAAAGAATAGGTAAAAGGATGACCATTATGTAAATGATCATCACTTCTATTTTGGTTATTTTGACTTGATGTAGGCATGCATAATCGTGTTCTATATCTCTACCGCATGCTTGACAGTAATGATTATGGCCCATAGGGATAATTCATAGAACCTATAAGACCAATAAAGAAAATGACATAGACAACGAGCGCAATACCTAAAAAGATTAAATACGCAATGAATCCCCTAAAAGCATCTCTGGCTGTGATCGGTCGTTCATCTTTCCATACAAGGTAAAGAACTAGACCGACGATAGGAACACAGAAGCCTAAAAGCGACCAACCAAATCCACCTTCATCTAGTGGTGTAGACCTTATAGGATAGGTTTGATTTGGCGTGGGTTTTCCACAGGATGGGCAAAATTTTTCGTGACCATCGAGTTCATGGCCACATTTTTGGCAGTAGATCATTGGATAAATACACTACATGAATAAGGCAAGTCTAAACCCACCAACAATCAAACCTAAAATGAATCCGATTAAAGCCCCTGTACCTGCTGCATGCGCATTGTTGGGTTTTTCATCTTTCCAAACTAAATATAAAATTAATCCGACGATTGGAATACAAAATCCTAGCACTGACCAACCAAAGTTTCCATCATCATAAACCCCACTTGATGAACTAGAAGTGGTTGCTTTGGTCTGTTGTTTTCCGCAATGCGGACAAAACTGCGCGTGATCGTCCATTTCTTGACCACAGTGAACACAAAAAGCCATGTTAAATCCCCCTTAATAAGAATAGTTTAATGATATTGTAGCATAATCAGAGATAAATGTCTATGTCACATAGAAAACTTAAAGACTTCTTTTTTGGATGATTCTTTGATAGCAATAACCACTCGCTTTAATGGTTCGCTTTTGTGTTTCATAATCAATGTGAATGATACCAAAACGTTTAGAATACCCTAGACCCCATTCAAAGTTATCAAAGAGTGACCATGCGTAATAACGTGTGACATTCACACCATGTGAAATAGCTTTTTGAACAGCTTCAAGATGTTTTTTGATAAAGTCTGCACGAAGAGGATCATGGATTTTGTTGTCGATCATTTCATCCTTGAAGGCTGCACCATTTTCTGTGATAAAAACTTCGATATTATGATACTTTTCTTTGATATCCATTAATAATTCATAAAGTGATGATGGACATACTTCCCACCCCATTTCTGTGTATATAGCTTCAGGCATATGATAGTCTTGGGCATAAAATGGGGGATTGAAAGGTGCGTAGCTTTGTACACCTCTTGAATACATGTTGATACCTAGAAAATCCATGGGATATCTCTTGAGCTCATCTAAATCTTTGCTTTCTATTATGAAGTGATGTCCTTGTTTGCGGTAAAGTTCCATCATATCTTTGGGATATTCTCCTTTAATCACCGGATCTAGAAACCAACGATTGACAAAACCGTCGACGTTTCTTGCGGCAAATTGATCCATCTTTTCAAATGTTTTTGGATACTGTTTCCCAAGATTGAGAACAATCCCTATCTTTCCATCTCCATTAAGATGATTTCGATAGAGTTTGATCACTCTTGCATGAGCGATCATAAGGTGGTGTGCGATTTGAAGTTGATCACCTAACGGATGCTCATTTAAAAAAGCAGCACACCAGGGTTCATTATGTGTATACCAAATTTTTACGCGATCACCAAAAAGATCAAAACATGTTTTTGCATAATTGAGATAATGCTCGATCACTTCAGGATTGAGCCAGCCGCCCTTTTCATCGTAGACAAGCGGTAAGTCACCATGCCAAAGGGTTGCTGTAGGCTCTATGCCATTTTTAATAAGTTCATCGATGAGATTTTGATAAAAGTTAACCCCTAATGGATTGATCTCTCCTGCTCCTTGAGGATAAATTCTCACCCATGAGATCGAAAAGCGGTAACTTTGTAACCCCAGTTCTTTCATCAGTTTTATGTCATCTTTATAGCGGTGATAGTGATCACACGCGATATCTCCGACATCTTGCGTGGGTTTACCCTCTTGATCCCGATGGATGACATCCCACATGGTTTGACCTCTACCATCTTCAAAAGCAGCTCCTTCGATCTGATACGCCGATGTGGCTGCACCAAAGATAAAATCTTTAGGGAATTTATGTGCCATTGGTTCGTACCTCGCTACTTTCATTATATCAATTCAATCAATATATGGCAACATATCTTTAGATGAAAAAAAGCCTTGTTAGGCTTTTTTAAGTCATCGTATCAATATACTTTATGAAGTTGATCCATGGTTAGTATTCCTGTCGTCACATTTCCTTTGGTGCTCAATTTAATCCATCTTGTCCCTGGAGTAAATCCTTCTCTACCATACACATAATACCCACTCACTCGACCATAGGCAAGCATGAGTCCATGATCACTGTAGATAAAATCATTGTAGTGATCGTGACCAAAGAAAATCGCTTGGGTATGACCTAAAGATTGTACGAGCTTGACAAATCCAAAATCCACAGGTGGTGTTGAGGGTGATTCTTCGTACACACCAATCACTTCACTTTGCTTAATATGTCTTACTTCATATGGAGGGATATGCAAGAATAGAAGACTTGGGATATTTGGATAACGATTCGAAAGACGTTCATACCACATCATTTGTGCTTGATCAATGCTTCCATAACCCCACACTTTTTGATTATCGATTTCATACATCGCATCAATATGCGAATCCATCATGATGATCAATGCTTTAATCTCTTTTCCTTCATAAACTTCAAGCCAATAATTGGAGTATCCCAAATGCTTAGGACCAGAAGTGAACATTAAAGTTTTTGAGGGTTGAATGGCACTGATCAAACTTTCATAGGAACCCCCTTCGGTGTCATGGTTACCAAAAACAAATCCATAAGGAATGTTTATCTCATCCATCCACTGACCTAATTGATGATAGCTCATCTTTCCATGTTCGCCCATGGTTTGATCACCTGTTAAGGCGATGAAATCAGGATGTATATGATTAACCATCGAGTTTATAAGTGTTTTCGCAGATAAGTTTTTTTCATCATGCATCAGATGTAGATCGGTGATTTGGCATAGCGTCAAGATGCCATCTTGATTAAACTTTAGTTTCAACTGTTGACGATTTTTTATGATATCTAATACTTGGGTTGTATTCATGGCGACATCATCATAATGGATAGCCATCGATTTAACCTTATTTTCATCCCATCCCATAAGAATACTCATAACATGCGCTTTTTCTGCAGCAAACGCATCAGAGAGTTGATCTCCTACCATGATGGCTTCATAGGGTTGAGCATGACTATGCTCTAAAATGCGTAAAATGCCCTCTGGATGAGGTTTAGGATGAGTGACGTCATCAAAGGCTACCACTTCATTAAAATAATGCAAGATTCCTAAAATCTGCATTTCATCTATGGCAATCTCTCTTAATTCTGATGTCACGACAGCTAAATACATCCCTTGATTTTTCAAATCTTTAAGCATCGGGATAACTTCAGGAAAAATTGCAAGTTGTCCCTTCTTTTCTTTAGCATGAACATACATGATGTAATCTAAATAGATAGGTTTGACATCTCCATATAAAATCTTGATGACTTCGATATAGGAAAGTGCCATGACCTGATTCAGATCAAGCGAATCAAATGAGATGATTGGGGGATATTCTTTGACTAATTCACGATAGATTTTTTCAACAAGTGCATCACTATTGATCAGCGTTCCATCCATGTCAAAGATGACGGTTTTTATCATGTTTACTACCTCACTGAGTTTCATTTTAACATAAATATGTAAAAAGAGCGATCTATGATAGCATCACTCTTTTTACAATCAGTCTAGGAGGAAAATTCCTATTATGGTGTAGGTTCTGTCACGATCAATGTCCGTTCATGAACGGTTTCATTGCCGTAGTAGTCTGTCACGGTATAAACAAGGGTGTATGTACCTGCTGTTGCCGTATTCACAGTATAAACTTTAGTCACATCATCATAGGTAACAAGACCTGGTGTTGCTGATGATACTACAATTGTTGGTACCTTAGCAAAGTCACCCACTTTAATGCCTGTGAGAGGATTGAAAACTGTATCTTTAACAACACTCGCTTCTGTTGTGAAGATACGTGGTGCTTGAGTATCTTTGACATACCCAATCATTTGAATGGATACATCATCAAAATAAACTTTGGTTGCTGCACTGCGTTCTGGTTTATCTGCTTCAATTAAGCCTAAGAAGAAACCAATCTTCGCATCTGCAGTACTGAGTTTTCCATTATGTAAGATAAGTTCATAGGTGACCCAATCAGTTGTTAATTCAATTTGATGTAATGTATAGTTTGCAAAGTTTTCTGATGGGTTTTCCATGATCACACGAATATCTCTTGCTGCGTCTGCTTTCGCTCTAAAGCTAATAATATATGTCGCTCCAGCTTCTGATTTAAACGCATTTCTTTGGAAGAATTGAATGCTATGAGGAACGGTACCTACGTATGTAATATCAATTTCAAGATGTCCGTCCACGAATTGATGGGGATTCCAAGTACCAGTGCCTGTACCAGCCTTTAATGTCCAACCCAGATTAGTATCTTGATTGGTAATGGCAGAACCGAGTTCAAAATCACCATCAACAAAACTAATTCTTGAATCGATAGCATTCGCTTCTTCAAGGACAGTAACAATTCTAGTGTGTGTTAAAACATTTCCTGAAGCATCTTCTAATGTATAGGTTAAGGTATAATCTGCGGGTGTATTCACATCGACAGTGCCTGCAACAACGATATCATCTATGGTTAATGCTTTATCTACATGATCGTACACTTTTAAACCGAGTAGTGGATCAAATGTATGGCCTTGAACCCAGTAAATGTCATGTGCACCCCAAATTTGAGGTTCTTCACCATCAGGTGATTTTTCAAGAACACGGGTAACCATCACATCATCAAGGTAAACAGTGGTTGGAACTGATAGGCCATGAACATTACCTAAATAGAAGCCAAACTTCACATTAGCAACACTTGCTGTGGTATGTTCATATTCATAGGTATAGGTAGTCCATTCTGTGTTTAAGTCGAAATATGCAACAAATCCAGATCCTGAAGTTTCAAAGTTAACTTGCATTGGTCTTTCATGATCGGCTTTTGCTCTGAATGTAATCTGATAGATATGACCTTGAGTCAGTGAACGATTTTGCATGTAGAACTGTGTACCATAGAACATGTTCCATGGTTCAAAAATATCGATCTTGGCCACACCTTCTTTAATTTCTGTATTGAACTGACCACTACCATGCCAACCCCAACCAGTGGTTGCTGGTTGTGCTGTAGGTGTTAATTGTTCAATTTCAAAATCACTATTCACTAATACGAATGTGTTAGGTAATCCGCCACCTTCTTCGGTAACGATCACAGTAATTTCTTTTTCTGTGACATTACCTTGACGGTCTGTCAGCGTATAGATGAGTGTGTAATCGCCAGGAACTGCAGTATCCACAGTACCTGTAATGACAATATCTTCTGGGGTTAATGACTTGTCGATTAAGTCAAAGACTTTAACACCTAAAAGAGGTTCGAAAGGAATATCTTTGGCTACTTGTTGATCTTCAACGCCAAACATAAGTGGTGCATTGGTATCCTTCACATAACCCACAAGTTCAATAGTAATGTTATCGAGATAGAACGTTGTTGCTGGTGAATCGGATTCAACAAGACCTGCAAAGAACGCAAATTTACCATTGGTAAATCCGGCTTCAGGGATATAGATAATCGATTCGTATGAAGCCCATTCGGTCGTTAGATCGACGATTTCATACCACTTGACAGTCGTACCTGATTCTAAAGATAGTCTAACAGAACGTGCAAGATCGACCTTAGCATCATAGGAAATACGATAAATAGCTTGAGTTTCAATCACACGATTTTGTTGATAGAACTGTGTGCCATGTGGAACGGTACCTACTGCAGTGATGACTTGAGTCATAATACCATTTTGAATCGCTACAGTAAATGTTCCTGCCCCATGCCAACCCCAACCGGTTTCAGCGGGTTGTGCAAGCGGTGTGAGTTGTTCTATTTCCATATCACCGTTGATCACAAGGAATGTAGAATCTAGTAGATCAACAGCATCTTTCACTTCAATGGTTCTTGTGTAATTAGCTGTGTGACCTGCTGTATCCGTAATCGCATAGGTAAGATCATAAGATCCAACAACTGCACTATCCACGGTACCCGTAATGACGATATCATCCACGGTTAATTCTTTATCTACTGCATCAAAAACAGTGACATTCGAAAGTGGATTAAACGCAAAATCTTTCATGATGACCATATCATCGATTCCACGTAATACTGGAGCATCATTGTCGACAATTTCTTCAATGGTTTCGACTATAATGTTATCTAGATAAACGGATGTTGGAACAGATGTTGTACCAACAAGACCCATAAAGAAGGCAAATTTACCATTAGCATAACCAGGAAGAATGTGTTGGAATTCAATGACATATGTATCCCATTCGGTTGTGATATCAATAATAGTATCAAAACGTCTTGAAGTTCCTTCTTCTAATGCCATCTGAATAGGACGTGCAATATCAGCGCGTGCATCGAAAGTAATTCGGTAGATATGACCTTGAACAATCACGCGGTTTTGTAAGTAGAATTGAACACCATAAGTCACTGAACCGAGTTCTTCAATATCAATCTTAGCCACACCGTCTTTAATCTGTGCGGTGAAGATACCTGTTCCGTGCCAACCCCAACCTGTTTCAGCGGGTTGTGGTAAAGGTGATAGTTGTTCTTCTGAGAAATCGCCATTGACAACCAACCATGTCGAAGGAACAAGCCCTTCTAAGACGGTAAGTGTTCTCGTGACAACGACTTCGTTACCGGATTCATCCGTCAACGTATACGTTAATACATAATCCCCTGCAGTATTGACATCATAGGTACCTGTAATGACGATGTCTTCAGGAGTTAAACTGATATCTTGATTATCTGAAACTGTGACACCTGCAAGTGGATCAAATGTATCACCTACAGAGATGGATACATCGGTTGCTCCAGTAATCACAGGAGGTGTTTCATCATCGGATGCTTCAACTTCTTCAAATCGAACATTGTCTAAATAGATAATGGTTAATGCGTTAGCATCATCCAGTCTACCTGCCATCGTTCCAGCACCAAAGATAAGTTTACCGTTCGTGATTGAATCCATTGTGACAAAAAACTCATATTCATAAGTTTCCCAATCACTGGTCAACATCACGTTTTGTTCAAGATATCCAATATAGGCAGCATTTTCTAATTTGATGACCATACCACGCGCGATATCCGCTTTGGCATCAAAAATAAGTTTGTAATTCTTGCCTTGGGTAATCTTTAAATTAGGTTGTGAGAATTGGTTACTCCACCATTGACCACCAACGGCTGTGATATTGTACTGTAATACGCCATCAACGATAGTTGCAGTACTTGTTCCACCTTCTCCTGCCCAATGAGTCCAAGAGCCTTCAAGGGGTTCGTTGAACTGACCATTGACGATATAAAGTTCTGTCGATGGCTTTTCACGGACAATAATTTGTCGTGTTTGAGTGGTTGTATTTCCAGCTTCATCGGTAATCGTATACGTCAACGTATATGTCCCGATGACATTCACATCAAAATCACCTGTAACCACGACACTAGACGTTATGGTTCCATCGACATCGTCGATAGCAGTGATTCCTTGCATCACATTAAATGTGGTATCGCCTTGATCAACAACGTGATCGGTTACCCCAAATAATAGCGGTGCAGTTGTGTCTTCTACGACAGGTGTTGGTGTGGGTTCTACTGGGACAGTAGGTTCCTTGTCACATGCGACAAGACCAAGACCTATCAAGAGGATACCTAAAACAATCCATAGTTTTTTCATCTTTTTTTCCTCCGCTTTTTTTTTATATAACTTTCTTTCTTCGAATAATCATGAACACTATACCAGCCATCATAAGAAGTGAACTTGTTGAAATACCTATAATCCAACCTGTAGAAAGACCATCTGATGCAGGATCAACAGGAACTTCCAAAATGGTAAACTCTATGAAATCTGCGACTATGTTGATCGTCGATCCGTCAGGGAGTGATGTTTCAAACATGGCCATCATCGTTACAGTACCTGGATTAACAAAGGATATGATTTCACCTTTTTCATCAAAGACAATATCCGTACCCCCATCATCAATCATGACATATTCAGGATTGTATGGATAGGCAAAACCTGTCATGGTTTGAAGTTCTGCTCCTAATTTTGTGCCTACAGCTTCTTCATAATTCAATTCTTTTGCGTACGATTTCATGACTAAACGATTAAATGTGTCTTTGTAATAGCCTGGATAATCCGTTGTTAGACCACCAACACCATAATTGTAATATTGGTTGAGGACAGGATACTCATTGAACGTCCAAGGCCATATAGTGATTCCACGATGCACAATCGCATCCACGAAATCATGACTGACACCACCATAACTCGGGTTAAGTGTTGACTTAAGTGGAACAATGGTTGAGAATAAATTGGTCAAAGATGCATCGACAGATTCTGCGTTCGCGATGGAACTATTGAGAAGTCCATTGGATAAATCAGGATAAACATCATTCATCTCGGTGATATTGGATGCTCCAAAGGTGATCATCACTGTTTGATCGAACATGTCATACTCTTCAATAATAGCCGCAACCTGTTGAACAAGATTGGCAGAATTGGGTTTTATTTCAACAAATATGACCGAGTCATAGTCCTTTAACGCATCAAAATATTCTTTAAGTGTGGGGATTTTTAAGTCTTCTCTTCCACCTTGTGGGTCTGCTAAATTAATCGTTTTAAGCTGAGCAAGTGTGGATGAAGCTAAGGTGAGTGCAGGAAAATCTGGTGCAGTTCTAAAGGTTGTATTGTCATGCATGATCACGACCTCAAAATCTGAAGTTAAATGAACATCGAGTTCAAGAATATCGGCACCATTTTGTGCGGCTTCAAGAGCTGCTTCAATGGTGTTTTCTGGTGCTGTTGAGTTTTCACCTAAGAACTTACCACGATGGGCAATCAAAAAAGGTCTTCTGACATGTGTGTTTTCAGGAAATTTAGCATAAGTGATAAATAATTTGCCATAGGTTTGTGTGATGATACCGTTAGCTCCTGAAAGGATGGCTTGATAGTGACTGGATTCATCATTATCTGCTTGAACCCAAACTGTCATCAATCGTTTTTGCATATATTCAACTTTTTCACGATCAACCATATGTAAGGGTAAGACAGATGCTACCGCTTGTGCGCGGTTAGTCGTGCGACGAATATCCATCATATTTTCTTCGGTGAGTTCTTGATCTTCATCAAACGAATACATCATTACCCCACGCAATACACTATGTTCAACTCGCGCTGCGATGATCGCATCTTCATTGTTTGAGAAGATGAATGCATCTAAAATGCCATAAGTACTTAATTCAGCACCTAATGCTGTGGCAATGGCTTCATCATCTGTATAAAAACCAGGGATAACTTTTCCATCAATGGCTATCAAAATATTGTATAAGCTATCCACAACGATGCCATTTTCATCAACAATATCAAGATCCTGGTTCATTCTAAAGATTGCCGTTGCAGGTCTTATTGCGCCTTGTAATTGGGTAAGTTGTGAAGCTTGATTGAACCAAACAATCGATGTTGCTGGAGCAACGATGCCTGTATTTGGTTGATAGACATCCACAACTTGTCTGAATTGATGACGTTCAATTTCGATATAATCTTCAGGAAGTGTAATTCTCACGTTATCATAGTAGACGGAAACGTTATCTGCTTGAACGCCAATTCTTCCATGTTTATATTCAAATGCTGAATCATATGTAATCAGTAATTGATCATTGATTGATTCTTTGACCACGGCATCTTTGACATCAACTTTCAAACGATAGGTTGATGCTGGATTTAATGCTTCCGCATACGAAGTGGTTGCTGGAACATTCCATCCACCGTTGATTCTTTTTGCAAATTCTACTCCATTGGAAGCCGTAGCATCTTGTCTAACAGCCATTTGAAAATAGTTTTCTGTCGTATATCGGAATAAAACAGAAGTCCATCTAGATGCATTGGCTGCAGAAATCATTTTCATGTCTGTCTCAATGATATAATTAGAAAATCCTTCAAGATAATTCGGGAATAAGACAATGGTTGAAGGGCTTAAGAATAAACGACCATTGTCAATGGCTGCAGATCCTCCCGTTGCCCCTACATTATTTTTGAGTTCAAGCGTGTTGGGTAGTGCACCACTGGGATAATCAAAATTTTCTTCATAGAGGACATATTCCGTTTCAGAGGGATCTTTGATGAATACGTGAAGGGTTAATGCTGTTCCTCCATAAGAAAAATTCACTAAATACTTTCCAGTTTCTGAGACTGTAATGGTTGTTGCCCCAATCGTTACTTCTGGATGACCACTTGTTAAGGTTGCTTCATTAAGAAATATTTCTCCAAAGCCACCTTCAACTTTAATCTTTGTCGTATCGATGGGTTCATTCTTGTTACCTAAGATATGTGTACTATTTTCTCGAATGGTTCGGCTAACTTCTTCCTCAGCAGCTTTCGCAGGAATGGAATAAAATATCATCGAACCATACATCATCATGAATCCTGTTAATAAAAGCATAATCATCTTTTTCATGGGTCACCTCTAAATTTGGGAAAACGATTTCCTTTTTTTAAAAAATAATAACGGCATCATAGCGATTCCTTTGGGAAAACGATTTCCTTATGGGTTAAAAAACAAAGAACTTCATTGTTTTCAAGCACGATGAAATCCTTCGATGCTATGTATGCGTTTTCATATGTAGTATATAGTTTTTGTCGTAAACTGTCAAGACATATCCTTCTTTTTTGTAGATTGTCTTTCGATGAGTGCGAC
>QZKD01000011.1 GCA_003605085.1 Acholeplasma sp.
ACTCGGTGTCCAAGGGGTTCCTTTCTTTGTGATTAATCGGAAATATGGAATTTCAGGAGCACAACAAACAGAATATTTTACTCGTGCTTTAGAACAGATTTGGGCTGAAGAAAATCCGTTAAAACCATTGGAAAATCAAGACCAAGAAGCGTCTTGTGATCATGAAGAGTGTGGATTTTAGTATAATAAATATGCGGTAGATTGATTATAATCACCGATTGAGATATCTCGATTTCTTTCAAATTAAACAGTGATACAATCTCTCCTTCAATGATGAAAAATTGCCATTTTTCTAAGGATATTATATTGTACTAAAAAGCATCGTAAATTTACTGATCGTATTATTGGCAATTTCGAGCATGCTTTTCAGCTTTGGCATGTCTATTGCCTGTGGAGCATCTTCTCATGCAATCCATATGGAGGGTCAATGCCATCTTAAGTGTATGGTATGATGGCACTCCCATCTATAAACGAGCGACTGAAACTTTTAATTCAACAACTGTTAATCAAACAAACCAATCAAGTTTATCCTCTTCATGGTGGACAACAAATTACAGTAGCAACACTTCATTAAACTCAGTATGGCGGTACAATTCTACAACATATCTTTATGAATTAATGGATTAGCCCCTTTTCAAGGGGTTTTTCTTATGATATTCTAAAGCATAGGAGGATACGTGATGAAAACATTAGGAAATATTATTTGGTTTATTTTTGGTGGAGCGATTGCAGCGCTCATTTGGCTCATTGCAGGGTTACTACTTTGCGTTACGATCATCGGAATTCCTTTTGGCCTACAGGCATTTAAGTTTGCAGGATTAGTCGTCTTTCCCTTTGGGAAAGATATCGATACGCGATTTTCTGAACATCCCATCATCAATCTCATTTGGGCAATCATAGCGGGATGGGAAACGATGCTTGGCTACTTGGGAATTGGTGTCTTATTCTGCATTACCATCGTTGGGATTCCCTTTGGTCTCCAGTGGTTTAAACTCGCACAACTCGCACTCTTTCCCTTTGGGGCTAAAATTCGTTAAAATCTACTTTTTTTGATTGACAAAGCATACCCTAAATGATAGAATGATATCGCGTGTGAAAGCACACCATAGTGGAAGAATGAAATTCATACCACATACTTATGTAAAGAAGGAGGTTGTGTCTCATGGCAAAAAAAGTTGTTAAAGTCGTCAAATTACAGATTGCAGCCGGCAAAGCAAACCCCGCGCCACCTGTTGGTCCAGCATTAGGTCAAGCGCAAGTTAACATTCCCGCATTCTGTTCACAATTTAACGAAGCAACGAAAGATCAAATGGGATTTGTCGTACCAGTGATTATCTCGGTTTATGATGACCGTACATTCTCATTCGTCACAAAGACCCCACCTGCAAGCGACTTACTGAAGAAGGCAGCGAATATCACTTCTGGTTCAAAGAACGCGAAGAAAGATAAAGTAGCGACCATCACGAAGGATCAGTTAAGAGAGATTGCAACAAGAAAGATGCCTGACTTAAATGCGTACACCGTTGAAGCAGCAATGAATATCATCGCAGGTACCGCACGTCAGATGGGCATCACGATTTCAGAATAATTTAGATCGCTAGCTATCTAAATTGTGGGAGGATATCCCGCTAGACCACATTTTAGGAGGAACAATATGAAAAGAGGAAAGAAATACCTAGAAGCGGCTAAACTCATTGACAAAACACAGAAATATTCTGTAGAAGAAGCAATGGATTTAGTTAAAAAGACCTCTTATGTCAAGTTTGATGCAACTGTTGAAGCTGCATTCAGACTCAATGTCGACCCAAGAAAGGCCGAACAGAACTTAAGAGGCGCACTCGTATTACCTCATGGTACAGGTAAAGTTTCCCGTGTTGTTGTTATTGCACAAGGTGAAAAAGCAAAAGAAGCTGAAGCTGCTGGCGCTGATCACGTAGGTGCTCAAGAACTCATTCAAAAAATTGGCGCAGGCTGGTTTGAGTTCGATGTCATGGTGGCTACACCAGACATGATGGGACAACTCGGTAAACTTGGACGCATTTTAGGCCCCAAAGGCTTAATGCCAAACCCCAAGACTGGAACCGTGACGATGGACGTGGCTAAAGCAGTCAAAGAAATCAAAAATGGTAAGATTGAGTACCGCACTGATAAGGTTGGGAACATCCATGCACCCATCGGTCGTGTGTCCTTCACACCCGAGAAGTTAAAGGAAAACTTTAAGACCCTTTACGAACAACTCAACCGTATCAAACCAACGACCGTTAAAGGTACCTACATGAAGTCGATTACCGTCACTTCAAGTATGGCTCCTGGCATTCCTGTGGATGAAGAATCCCTGAAATTCCGCGGTTAATCAATTTAGAATTTAATCGCCAAAGACAGTAGGTGCGCTAGCTTAATTTCCTACCGAGGTATCCAAATCTATTTAGATTCGATCTCTCTTTTGTCTTTGGCAGAAGAGAGATTTTTCGTAAACGAAGGAGGCATTTCATGCAAAAAGCAATTTTAGAACGTAAGGTTGAATCCGTACGTGAACTAACCGAAAAGCTTGGACGTGCTACCACTGTTGTTGCCTTCGACTATCCTGGTTTGACCGTAGAAGCTTTCACTAAACTACGCAACCAGTTAAGAGAAGCAGGCTGTGATGTCACAGTCTACAAGAACAATATCTCGAGAAGAGCATCCATCGCCGCTGGATACGGTACATTGGCTGACTCACTCGTTGGTGCTAAGGCATTAGCGATTAGCTACTCGGATGTTGTTGCTCCTGCAAAGATCTTATTTGACTTTGCGAAGGAAAACAAAGTTGTCCAAATTCAAGCAGGTATTGTTGAAGGAAGAGTTGTCGATGTTGATGGAATCAACGCATTAGCAACCTTACCATCAAGAGAAACCCTACTCACCATGCTCGCAGTAGGTATGCTCACTCCAGTGAGAGAGCTCGCAGTTGGTCTTAATATGATCAGCAACCCAGAACAAGTATAATTAGGAGGAACAAACCATGGCAAAATTAACCAAAGCAGCATTTATTGAAGCATTAAAAGAAATGACATTATTAGAAATCAAAGATCTCGTTGACGGATTAAAAGAAGAATTCGGTATTGACCCAACTGCAGTCGCAGCAGCTCCTGCCGCAGCAGCAGCTGTAGCTGTTGAAGAACAGACAGAATTCAATGTTATCCTCAAGACATTTGGTACAAACAAGATCGCGGTCATCAAAGTAGTTCGCGAAATCACTGGTTTAGGTTTAGCTGATGCGAAGACTTTAACTGAAACTCCAAATGCCCTTATCAAAGAAAAGATTAAGAAGGAAGATGCAGAAGCAATTAAGAAGTCTTTAGAAGACGCTGGTGCAACTGTTGAAGTTAAATAAGTTCTAACACAACTCGAATTAGCCTGGGAATTGCTCTCGGGTTTTTTCGCTGTTAATAGGGGGACCCATGAGTCATTATTATACGAATGATCCCACCCTTGATCATGATGTGAAAACCTTTGATGTGGATATCAAAGGTGTTTCACTTCGCTTTTATACCGATAGAGGAGTTTTCTCTAAAGATGGACTCGACTTTGGAACTCGCTTTCTACTTGAATCCATCGAATTAAATAGCGATGTATCATCCATTATTGATATGGGATGTGGCTATGGCCCAGTCGCTATTTATCTAGCAAAAAAATATCCAAATGTGAGTATTGAAGGGTATGACATTAACGAACGAGCCCTTGATTTAGCACGTAAAAATGCACATTTAAATCAAGTGGATTCTCTTCATTTTGAAGCAGCTTTCTTATTTGAGCGTGTTCAAAATAAAGTGGATGTCATTCTCACGAATCCACCGATTCGTGCAGGAAAAGCGACCATTTTCAAACTTTATGAAGATGCGTATCAGTACTTATATCCAGGTGGAATGCTCTTTGTTGTCATTCAAAAAAAACAAGGCGCACCCTCAACCGTGGAGAAATTAAAGACCTTATTTGATTCTGTGGAATTGATAGATAGAAATAAGGGATATTGGGTTCTTTTAGCTAAAAAGTCAAAAATTGATTGACTATTGCAACACAATATGATAATATTGTAAAATGCATAATGTTGTTTTCTTTTCATTTTTTAATATATTAAAACGCGATTTCCAAAGACGATAGGAGTGTGGATTATGGGATATCGAAACGTCAAATACGGCAAAAAAGCAGAGCGCAGAAATTTTTCTAG
Source organism: Acholeplasma sp. (assembly GCA_003605085.1). GTDB lineage: Bacteria > Bacillota_I > Bacilli_A > Acholeplasmatales > Acholeplasmataceae > Peloplasma. Next base: position 4,208 of record QZKD01000011.1, read on the forward strand.
AATGCGCTATGACGTTGATTTGCCCGACCTGATCGAGATTCAAACAAAATCATTCAAGTGGTTTATCGATCATGGCATTAGGGAGTTGCTTGAAGACATTTCACCGATTGAAGGACATAACGGTGATTTGAAGTTGTATTTTGAGGAACATTATTTATCAGATCCAAAATACGACATCACGCAATCAAAGTTAAGAGACGTCAATTACGCGAAGCAATTATCTGCCCGTGTTAAACTTGAAAATGCCGTGACTGGCGAAGTCCGTGAAAACGTTGTACTGATGTGCGAAATTCCCTACATGACACCGTCGGGAACTTTTGTCATTAACGGTGCAGAACGTGTCGTTGTTTCACAGATTATTCGTTCTGCTGGTGCATATTTCACCAGTGAGCTTGATAAAAAGCTCAACCAAATGAAATATATGGCTCAAGTGATTCCAACCCGAGGGGCATGGATCGAATATGAATTAGGATCAAAAAATATTCTTTATGCTAAGCTAGACCGCTCCAAGAAGGTCCCTATGACCACGATGATGCGCGCCTTAGGTTTAGGCAAGAAGAAAGATATATTGGAAGTCTTTGGAAAGTCTCTTTACTTAGAAGCTACCTTTGACAAAGATGAAACAAAAAATAGCGATGAAGCCATCGTTGATTTATATTCCAAACTAAGACAAGGTGAAAAGGTTCCTGCAGATGCTGCAAGAGAATTCATCAGAATGCGTCTATTCGAAAGAAGACGTTATGACTTAGCTGCAGTAGGTCGCTACAAGTTCAATAAAAAGCTTGATGTTTTAGGCCGCATTTTGGGTCAATATACAGCAAACGACATCGTGGATCCAGAAACAGGTGAAGTCGTTGTTCCCGAAAAGACAAAGATTACGAAAGAAATTATCAAAGTCTTAAGAGATCACAGACATGCACTTCGTAAGGAAATCATTCCAAAAGAAGAATCCTTACAAAATGAAACTCCTGATGAAATTTTAGCAACTCGTCTACCTGATGGTGGCGAAACTTTGTATACCAAGGAAAATATTATTAATTTAAGAACCGGTGAAGTCATCGTTTCTAAAAATACGGAAGTGACTGATGAAGTCATCGCTGTTTTAAGACGTTCACGTCAAGCTTTAGATGAAAAAGTCATTAAGTACTTCTTAACAGGTGATGTCTATCAAAGAGAAAGAGAACGCGAAGGCGTAATCGTTGAAATGATTGAAGTCACTGTCAAAGACGAAGAAACAGAAAAGATCAATACCGTCAAAGTCATCGGTAGTGATCAAAGAGAAACTAAAGAATACATTACGCTTTCCGACATTGTCGCGTCCATGTCATATTACTTAAATCTTTATGAAGGTTTAGGCCATATCGATGATATCGACCATTTAGGAAACCGTCGTTTACGCTTAATTGGTGAACTCTTAAAGAATCAATTTAGAATTGGTTTAGCACGTGCAGAAAAGAACATCAAAGATAAGATGTCAACGACAACGTTTGCTGATGCAACACCTTCAAACATTATCAACATGACACCTCTTGCTGGAGCTATCAAAACATTCTTTGGTAGTTCACAGTTATCCCAGTTCATGGATCAGATCAATCCGCTTGCTGAACTTACCCAAAAGCGCAGAGTTTCTGCCCTTGGTACCGGTGGTTTAGCGCGTGACCGCGCAGGCGTTGAAGTCCGTGACGTGCACAACTCGCACTATGGTCGAATCTGCCCGATTGAAACACCAGAAGGTCCATCCATTGGTCTTATCTCATCGCTTGCAACCTATGCTAAGGTAGACCAATATGGCTTTATTCAAACACCTTATCTCATGGTGAACCGTGAAGACGGAAAACACTATGTCACCAATCAATTCGAGTATTTAACCGCCGATGAAGAGTACGATGAAGTCATCGCCTCTGCAGCTACCGAACTTTCTGAATCCGGTGAAATTGTTGCCGAAAGAGTCATCGGTCGTTTTCGTGGGGAAACCTCGATGTTCGATCCAGAAGATATCACGTATATGGACGTCTCACCAAAGCAAATTGTTTCTGTTGCGACATCAACCATTCCATTCTTGGAACATGACGATGCGTCCCGTGCCCTCATGGGTGCGAACATGCAGCGCCAGGCAGTTCCCTTATTACAACCCGAAGAACCTATTGTTGGAACAGGTATTGAATATCGTGCAGCCAAAGACTCCGGTGCAGTTATCGTGTCCAGTGTTGCTGGTTATGTCACCTATGCGGATGCCCTTAAAGTCATTGTCACTGCGAAACCTGAACATAAACTGATGGTGGGCAACAATGTTTTATATGATCCAGAACAATCCTTTACCTATGAAACAGCCAAAGTCTTAAAAGATTATGGCATGGGTGATAGTGTATCCTTTGAACTCATCCGTTTCTTCAGATCCAACCAAGATACGTGTATCCTTCAACATCCTATCGTTAAAGTAGGTGAATGGGTGGATGCAGGTGATGTCTTAGCTGATGGCCCATCGACACATAATGGTGAACTTGCCCTCGGACGTAACGTCACCGTAGCCTTCATGACATGGGAAGGGTACAACTACGAAGATGCGATTATCTTGTCCGAAGATCTTGTCAAAGAAGACGTGTATACATCGATTCATATCGATGAATATGAAATTGAAACAAGAGAACTCAAAACAGGATCAGGTCGTGAAGAAATCACACGTGAAGTACCGAATGCCGGTATGGATGCGTTAAAGAATTTAGATGAACGAGGCATTATTATTCCTGGTTCTGAAGTCAAAGAAGGCGACATCTTAGTCGGTAAGATTACACCTAAAGGTGTGTTTGAACCCAGTCCTTCTGAAAAATTGATTCACGCCGTTATCGGTGAAAAATCAAGAGAATATCGCGATTCATCCCTCCGTGTACCTCATGGCGGTGGTGGTGTCGTTCAATCGATTCAATACTTCTCTAAGAAAAACGGCGACGCTCTTCCTAGTGGTGTCAATGAATCGATTAGAGTTTATGTTGCGAAGAAGCGTAAGATCTCCGAAGGGGATAAGATGGCGGGTCGTCACGGAAATAAAGGGGTTATCTCTAAGATTCTCCCTAGAGAAGATATGCCATATATGGCAGATGGAACTCCCGTTGACATCATGCTCAATCCACTTGGGGTTCCTTCACGTATGAATATTGGTCAGATTTTGGAAATTCATTTAGGGCTTGCTGCGAAGAAACTTGGCGTCAAAGTTGCGACTCCTGTTTTTGATGGCGTCTCGGATGAAGATTTAAAGAGTATCCTTGCTGAAGCTGGTATCGATCCCGATGGAAAGACCGTGCTTTATGATGGTCGTAGTGGGGAACCTTATGAAAACCGCATTTCTGTGGGTGTCATGTACATGATTAAGTTATCTCACATGGTCGATGACAAACTCCATGCGCGTTCTGTAGGTCCATACACACTTGTGACTCAACAACCCATGGGTGGTAAAGCACAAAATGGTGGTCAACGTTTCGGAGAAATGGAAGTATGGGCACTCTATGCCTATGGTGCGGCACATACTCTTCAAGAAATGCTCACAGTTAAATCGGATGACATGCTCGGACGTAATAAAGTCTATAGTGCGATCACGCATGATAAACCTATTCCATCTGCAAGCATTCCTGAATCCTTTAGGGTCTTGACACGTGAACTTCAAGCGCTAGGTCTTTATGTCGAATTAATCGATGCGAATACGGGTGAAAACGAAGCCCAAAAATCGCTTGTCGATAACAGTGCATCCAAGTTTAAAGGAGGATTCCGTTAATGGCTAAAGAAAAATTAACACTCCATGTTGAATCACTTAAACTTTCCGAAGATGCGTTAAAGCAACTCAAACTTTCGGGAATCGATCAGCTTGAAGATTTTAATACGTTTAACTTAAAAGAACTCAACATGTTACTTGGTAGTAGCTTTGAAGAAATCAAATCGATTCTTCGCCGCTACCAGCTTCCAAGAAGTTTAGAGAACTTAAATTTAAGCGATGAAACCATCGAAATTTTGCAAAACGCGAATATTCAAGATTTAAAAGAACTTCTTGAATATGACCGCCATGCGCTCTATCATCTTTTCGAAGATGATGCACTTCTCCGTCAGGAAATCAATCAACTCTTAGAACTTTATGGCTTTGATGCCTTGAAGGAACATGTCCATCATGAAGTGATTGAAGATGAACTCTTCGAAGAAGTCAAAGAAGAAATCGATCTTGATGAACGTATTCATCGTCATGTACAACCTATCCGTAAAGGGTATGGGTCACGTACATTTTCTCATTTAAAGATTCGTTTAGCGTCACCTGATGAAATCAGACAATGGTCTTATGGGGAAGTCAAGACGCACGAAACGATTAACTATCGCACCTCAAAACCTGAAGAAGGCGGTCTTTTCTGCGAACGCATTTTCGGACCTACCCGTGATTATCAATGTGCATGCGGTAAGAAACAATCCGGAAATAAAGGCCAAATTTGTCAGAAGTGCGGCATCGAAATCACGGAATCCAAAGTACGTAGAGAACGCATGGGACATATCGAACTCGAAGCCCCTGTCGTTCATACATGGTATTTAAAAAACTCTCCTTCAAGACTCGCGATCCTTTTAGGGATTAAAGCGAAAGCTTTAGAAGAGGTTGTATATCATGCAGCCTATATCGTCACGGATCCAGGTACAGCACCTCTTGCCAAAAAACAAATCTTAACCGAACAAGATTATTCCGCACTTTCTGAAGAATATGGTACTCGCTTTACCGCGCTCACTGGAGCAGAAGCTGTGAAAAAGCTTCTTCAAGAACTCGATCTCGATAAAGAAGTCAAGAGTTTACGTAAGAAGTTAAAGACTTCATCAAAACAAAAGCGCGATCGTATCATCAAGCGTTTAGAAGTGGTAGAAGCATTTAATAATTCGGATAACAAACCTGAATGGATGGTTATGGATGTCATTCCAGTGATTCCACCGGACCTACGTCCCATGGTTGCCTTGGATGGTGGACGTTTCGCAACCACGGACTTAAATGACTTGTACCGTCGTATCTTAAATCGTAATAACCGTTTGAAGAAACAAAAGGAACAAAATGCACCTCGTCTTATTACGAAAAACGAAAAACGTATGTTACAAGAAGCTGTGGATGCTCTCTTTGATAATGCCAAACGTGGTAAAAAAGCCGCTGTTGAGCGCAATCGTCACTTAAAATCATTATCGGATATGCTTCGTGGTAAGCAAGGTCGTTTCAGACAAAACTTACTTGGTAAGCGTGTGGATTACTCCGGTCGTTCAGTCATTATCGTTGGACCAGACTTAGAAATGTATCAATGTGGTATTCCCCGTGAAATGGCGATTATTCTTTTCAAGCCCTTCGTCTTAAGAGAACTTCAAAAACTTCAAGGCAATGATGCTAATGCGAAGAAGAATGCCAATGCAAAATATGAAAAGATGGATGATGATGTTTGGGCAGCTTTAGAAAAAGTGGTTCAAGAACATCCCGTTCTTTTAAACCGCGCACCCACACTTCACCGCTTAGGGATTCAAGCCTTTGAACCTAAATTGATTGATGGTAAAGCGATTCGTCTTCACCCACTCGTTACACCTGCGTTCAACGCAGACTTTGACGGTGACCAAATGGCGGTTCACGTACCTCTTTCCAATGAAGCACAAGCTGAAGCACGTTTACTCATGCTCGCTTCCAATAACATTCTTAACCCCAAAGATGGAAAACCTGTGGTTACACCTTCTCAGGACATGGTCCTCGGTAATTATTATTTAACGATTGAAGAAAAACTTTATCGTGATTTTAATGGTTACAGAAAAGAAGAACGTAAGACAGAACATCTCTTTAAAAACCGTAATGAAGGGCACTTCTTCCTCTCTTATGATGAAGCACAACTCGCCTATGAACATAAAGAAATTGGCCTTCATACGAGAATTATCGTCGATCCTAAATCGATCAACCAAAGATTTACCGAAGAACAGAAGAACAAATATTTAGTGACAACCTTAGGTAAACTCATTTTCAACCGTATTTTACCCCCAAGTTTCCCTTACTTAAATGAACCTACAATGGAAAACCTTGAGTCAAAGACCCCAGATAAATACTTTATGGCGAAAGGTGTCAATCCCAAGGATGTCCTTGAAACGATTCCTGTACCTTCTCCCTTCAAGAAGAAGTTCTTATCACAAATCATTGCCCAAGTCTTTAAAGAACTTCAAATTTCTGAAACATCGAAGATGCTTGACCGCTTGAAGGATTTAGGTTTCAGATATTCAACTGTCGCGGGAATCACCGTTTCATTTGCTGATATCAACGTCTACTCCAAGAAAGATGAACGCCTGCAAAAAGCGAACACCTCCATTGAAGAAATTGGTGAACTCTTTGATCAAGGATGGCTCACCGATGATGAACGTAGAGACTTAGTCATTAAAGAGTGGCAAGAAGCCAGAGATGACATTCAAAAAGGCTTAATGGAAGAATTTGATAAGGATAACAACATCTACATGATGTCTGACTCCGGTGCCCGTGGGAATGCATCTAACTTTGCTCAGCTCGCAGGTATGCGTGGGCTCATGAATAACCCTAAAGGGGAAATCATTGAAGTCCCTGTCAAAGCATCCTTTAGAGAAGGTCTTACCGTCTCTGAATTCTTTATTTCCACCCATGGTGCCCGTAAGGGTTCTACTGATACCGCGTTAAAAACCGCTGAATCTGGTTACTTAACTAGACGTTTAGTCGATGTATCGCAAGATGTGATTGTTGTCGATGAAGATTGTGGTACTGAACGTGGCGTGATCATGAGTGCAATCAAGGAAGATACCAAAGAAATCGTTCCTTTATATGACCGTATCGTCGGTCGTTATGCAGCCAAAGATGTGGTTCATCCCAAGACAAAGCAAGCGCTTGTTAAACGTAATGAACTCATCACTGAAGAAATCGGCAGTGCCATTATTAAAGCGGATATCAACGACGTTGAAATTCGTTCTAACTTGACCTGTAATTCAGAAAACGGCGTCTGCGCGAAGTGTTATGGACGCAATCTTGCGACAAACACCCGTGTTGAAGTCGGTGAAGCCGTTGGGGTTGTGGCAGCACAGTCCATTGGTGAACCGGGTACCCAGCTCACCATGAGAACCTTCCATACCGGAGGGGTTGCCTCCGCATCCGATATTACCCAAGGTCTCCCACGTATTCAAGAATTATTTGAAGCACGTAATCCCAAAGGTAAAGCAGTTATTGCTGAAGTCGATGGTAAAGTCAAATCGATTGATCGTCAGCGTGGCGGCATCTCGATTATCACTTTAGTCGATGCAAGCGATAAAGAATTTAAGTATACCGTCGATCCAAACGTCGAAGCTCTTGTTAGAAAAGGTGCTTCCGTTAAGGCGGGTCAAAAACTTACCCCAGGTTCGATTAATCCGAAAGAACTCTTAAGAGTCGTCTCTGCAGAAGCTGCTGAAATGTATATCTTAGAAGAAGTTCAAAAGGTGTATCGTTCTCAAGGTGTTGAAATTTCCGATAAACATATCGAACTGATTATTCGTCAGATGCTAAGAAGAATCACTGTGGTCACCGAAGGTGATACTGAACTCCTCCCAGGAACTGAAGTATCCGTCGCGGAATTCAAGAGAGCAAACCGCAAGGTCTTTGCTGAATTCAAGCGTCCTGCAGTCGGTCGTCCGATCTTACTTGGTATCACCAGAGCAAGCTTACGAAGCGATTCCTTCTTATCTGCAGCTTCCTTCCAGGAAACCACACGTATCTTAACCGATGCAGCAATCAAGGGTAAGACCGATGAACTCCATGGCTTAAAAGAAAACGTCATTATTGGTGGCCTGATTCCTGCAGGTACAGGAATCTTGCGCGAAACGATGTTTGATTACGATCGTTCGAATACCTATACGGAAGAAGAAGATCTCGATTACTAATAAGAAAAATCCCCCATGCGTTGGCATGAGGGAATTTTTTTATATATAGAAGAAATGGTTTTGTGTAATCTTCTCAAGGTCACTTCGATCAAACTCGACTTCGAAGTATTGATTCATTGTGGAAATAGATCTTGAGACATCGATCAATTGTTTATGTTGATCAAATGCCACAGCGATCAATTGGTAGCTCGCTGTCTCGGGCATTGCACTTAGTAATTTTGCATCTTCTTTATGTAAGTTAACCACCGATAAGAGTCTTCTTCCTGAAGAAATCAGGCGCTTATTATGGCTGAAGATTGCTTCATATATTGGCTTTTCATCCATATTGAGTTCATCAAAATAAGGAAAATCTTTTTCAGGAAAATAGATATCCATGAGAGCTAGGGGAATATCATTACCATAATAAATCCGTCTTAAATGAATATAGGATTGGTGAGGATCAATCGCAGAATCTACCACAAGATCTCTAGGAATTGACGTAATTCTTTTTTTGATTGCCTTGATCGATGGCTTAAGGCCTAACTTTTTAATAATATCAAAAAGTCTTGTCACTTTTAAATAATAATCGGATGACATATAGACATAATTGACATAATACTGATTTTTGTCTTTATGCAAGAAATTTTCGTGATAGAGCCGTTGATAAGCAATCTCTACATCGATCATGGGAACATCAAGTTTTTTTGCTACCTGTTCTGCTGTAGGCATCTCGGCTAAGTATTTGATGGTACGTTCAAAAAGAATTTGTTTGATAGACTGAGCGATTTGTAATGGAATAGAAATGGACTGACGTTTATCAATTTTAAGTTGATTTAGAAGAATATCTTTCATGCGCTCACCACCTCAAATTGTGTGTACTCACCTAAAAAGAGTGTATCTAAATAGGCAATAAGTGTATCTTTTACATCGTAGATAGATGTCTTCACGCGGTGAGCAGCAGCGTTTTTATAAGTGTTCATCAGTAAGACTTCTGAAGGGGATAAATTCACAGGATGAAACCCACTTTTTACCCGGTGCATCGTATACCCATAACGCCGTTCGATAAGTTTAGGTAGATTATTGTCCATGATATCATCGATGACTAATCCTTTATATAAGGCTTTGGGTAAATATAGGGTTTGAAGTAGCACTTCTGCATTTTCCACTAAAATGATATATTTTGCTATATAATAAGGCGCAGGTTCTTTTTGTTCAAGCGCGAAATGTATATTTTCATCGCCTTGAGTTTCTTCGAATAAAATGATACGTTTTTCTTTGGATTGATAGTTGAATGATTCAAAACTAGAAAGTGTCGAAAATCCTTTGAGTGGGAAACGAAAAACCTTACGTGTAGACACGTAAGTACCACTACCTTGAATGCGTGTGACAAGCCCCTCTTGGACTAATAGTTTATAGGCATTTTTGACGACGATGTCACTGATCCCAAAAACTTCACAGATTTCATGTTCGGTAGGAAGTCGATCCATATCCGAAAGAACACCTTGTTGTATGGCATGTTTTATGGAGTCTCGGATTTGGAGATAATATGCTTTTTTGATCGTTTTATCAATTTGAATATAATTCAATGCATGGCACATCCTTTTTTTAATTTGCAATCATATTGTACCCAAAAACATGAAGTGATACAACAGGAGTGCATGAATATAAGTGTGAAGTAAGAAACTCTTAATAATTGACCAAGAGATCGGATGATAAAATGAGGAATAACCTCGTCTAACCACCGCAAAATACCATAACATATGGTAAAATTAGGGATAGAAATGGAGGCCAATCATGCCTAAAGTCACCATTATTGGAGGGTCAGTCATCGATTTGTTTTTATACCCTCATCACCATATGAATCTTCATGATTCGAATCCGGGATACTTAAAGAAGTCTTTAGGTGGTGTCGGAAGAAACATTGCTGAAAACCTTTCAAGGCTAGGTATCCAAACCACACTAATTACGCCTCTTGGACAAGATCATTATCAAGCCATGATTCTTGATCAAGCCAAGGCTATCGGGTTAAACATCTGTTCTATCCCTATTTTAGAGACACCACTTTATGTTTCTGTGATGGATGAGAAGGGTGAAGACTTGGTTGGGGTTGCAGTGATGGATGATATTCAAAAGATGACCGTAAAGGATATACTCATCTATCAACCTTATATTGATGAAGCAGATATTTTGGTGATGGATACGAATTTATCACGTGATGTCTTATCTTATTTTTTGAAAAAGTATCAACATAAAATGTATATGGATGCGATCTCAGGTCAAAAAGCGATTAAATTGAGAGATTTATTGCCTTATATTCATACACTCAAACTCAATCTTATCGAAGCGATGACATTGGCCGGTTTCGGTGATGATACCAAGGAAGGTCTTCATGCGTTAGGTCACTATTTCATCGATCAAGGTATCGACGAAATCTATATCACACTAGGTGAAAAAGGTGCTTATTATAAAAACAAAGATAAGACACTCTTTCAGAAACCTATTCCTATTCAAATCCAAGGTGCTACAGGCGCAGGTGATGCATTTTTTGCTGGTGTCATCTATGCTGCTGCACATAATAAAGAAGGATTATCCTACGGAATTGCCAATGCATACTTCAATTTGAAAGACCCCCATGCGGTAAATCCCATATTAACATCAGAAATTTTAGAAAATATAATCAAGGAGTGGTCTTTATGAAACATAATCTATACCTACATCCAGAAGTAAAAAAAGCTCTGGATGAAAAACGTCCGATTGTCGCCCTCGAATCCACCATTATCTCTCATGGTATGCCATATCCAGATAATGTGAAGATGGCACTTGATGTAGAAAATATCATTCGAGAACAAGGGGCTGTCCCCGCGACTATCGCGATTCTAAAAGGTATTATCCATGTTGGATTATCGAAAGATGACATTGAATATTTAGCCAAAGAAAAAGGCGTCTTTAAGGTTGGTAAACGTGATTTTGGCTATGTGATTTCTCAGAAGAAGACTGGGGCAACCACAGTATCTGGGACATCCATTATCGCCAATCTTGCAGGTATCAACGTGTTTGCAACCGGAGGCATTGGTGGTGTACATCGAGGTGCACAGGAAACCTTTGATATTTCACGTGATTTGGAAGAACTTGCTTCACTCAATATCTGTGTGGTATGTGCAGGGGCTAAATCGATTCTTGACTTAGGACTTACCCTTGAATATCTCGAAACTAAAGGGGTTGAAGTCATCGGTTATCAAACCGATCTACTTCCTGCTTTCTATTCTAGAACAAGCCCTTATAAGGTTAACTATCGATTGGATGATCCCGAAGACATTGCAAATCTTCTTCATGCCAAATGGTCTTTAGGTTTAACCGGTGGAGCCGTTATTGCCAACCCAATCCCTGAAGCTTTTAGCATGGATCATCAGGTGATTGATCAAGCGATTGAAAAAGCACTACTTGAGGCGAGCGAACAAGGGATAAAAGGACAACACGTAACGCCATTCTTACTCTCAAAAATCAAAGAGATTACAGGTGGCGAATCATTGGAATCCAATATTGAACTTGTGTATAATAACGCAAGGCTTGCAGCAAAGATTGCGATTGCACTTAACCGATACGAAACATAGGGCCAAGGATATTTTATATCCTTAGTTTTTTTCTAATCTAGGCTTTCTACAGGTGTGTTTCTGAGGGAAAAGACGCATTCATGAGATAAAATCAATCGAATATGTATTATAATAGGTTTAGTAGTTTTTTAAAGAGAGGATCAAACATGGATTTATTTAAAAAGTGTTATCAATATGATACAGCAAAGAAAGCAAGAGAAGGTGGATACTATCCATACTTCCATGAGTTAACAAGTAAACAAGATACCATCGTCCATATGGAAGGTAAGGAGATGATCATGATTGGATCCAATAATTATTTGGGTCTTACATCCCATCCCGAAGTCATCCAAGCCGCTGTTGAAGCGACCTTAAAATATGGTACAGGTGTTTCAGGGTCTCGTTTTTTAAACGGAACTTTAAACCTACATAAAGAATTAGAAAAAGAACTTGCAGAGTTTTTGCATAAAGAAGACTGCACGATTTTTTCCACAGGCTTCCAGTCTAATCTAGGAATCATCTCTGCGATTGCGGGACGCAATGATTTGATCTTCTCGGATAAAGAAAATCATGCCTCCATCTATGATGGTACACGTTTAAGTTATGCAGAAGTCATTCGTTTTGAACATTCAGACATGCAAGATCTCGAAGATAAGTTAGCGAAAGCCCCAACCAATAAAGGAAAGCTCATCATCACTGATGGAGTATTTTCCATGAGTGGTGACATCGCAAAACTTCCTGAGATTGTCCAGCTAGCCAAACAGTATGGCGCAAGAGTCATGGTGGATGATGCCCATGGTTTAGGTGTCATGGGTGCTCATGGCCGTGGAACTGCTGAGCATTTTGGCTTAGAAAAAGATGTCGATATTATTATGGGCACTTTTTCAAAATCACTTGCCTCACTCGGTGGGTATGTTGCTGCTGAACGCGATGTGGTCGATTATATTCGCCACAACTCAAGACCTTATATTTTCTCTGCTGCCATTCCACCTGCAAATACCGCTGCCGCACTAGCTGCACTTCGCGTATTAAAAAGAGAACCTGAACGTGTTCAAGCCTTAAATGATATCGCTGAATACATGCGTCAAGGCCTGAAAGCTAAAGGATTAAAAATAAAAGATTCTAAAACCCCAATCATCCCGATCTATACATTTATGCCGATGCGTACGATGGTTGCGTGTAACCAACTCTTTGAACATGGTGTCTATGTCAACCCTGTTCTTCCCCCAGCTACACCGATTGGTGAATGCTTGATTCGTACAAGTTATACCGCCACTCATACTAAACAGCAAATGGACCAAGCGATTGAAAAAATCGTTGAAGTTCTAAGTGCATTAGAAGGATTAGAGGAGTAATCATGAAAGTTATTGTTGTTACCGGGGCATCGTCAGGCATCGGTTATCAAATGGCCAGTTATCTTGGCCAAAAAGGACACCATGTCTATGGCATTAGTCGCTCAAAGCTACATGACAAGTTTGTCAAAAGCATTCAAGCAGATGTCACGGAGTTAGAACAACTTAAAACAGCATATCAGGATATTTATGATCTTGAAGGAAGAGTTGATGTCGTCATTAATAATGCCGGCATGGGTATTTCAGGTGCGATCGAAGATACCACGACAGAAGATGCAAATTATCTCATGAATGTCAATTTTATGGGTGTCTTTCACTCCACAAAAGCTGCACTTCCCTTCCTTAGAAAAAATGGTGGAAAAATCATTAACATCAGCTCTGTAGCGGGACGTCTAGCCATTCCTTTCCAAGCGTTTTATTCGAGTTCGAAGGCTGCGATCAATGCATTCTCTGAAGCC
>QZKD01000009.1 GCA_003605085.1 Acholeplasma sp.
TCTTAATTTTTCTCTTTGTTTTTCTAAAACCGTTATCAATGAAAAAGCATCGTATCAACGATGCCTAAACTGTTAAAGAAATGCTTGATAAAAGGGCCAATTCAAAAGAATACGAATCAGAATTAAGATGATGATATACATGATGCCACCCATCGCTAGATAGGCAAATATCATGTACCTAATATACTTCCAAATCGAATCCATATCATAATACTTTGAATAGAAAAATGCATAATCCAATCCTATAACCATCAAAACATAAAGAGGTAACCCTATGAAAGAATGAATACTTGATAGGATAGAGATCCTAAAGTAGAATAAAAGAGCTGCCCCAAAATTAAATAGTGAGAAATGTAGGATGAGATGAGGTTCCATAGGGTAATCCAAGAGATAATGGATTAAAAGTTTGATACTTGCCAGGAAAAAGGCAATAAGACCTAGAAGGATTAAACCTCCCAAAATGTTTAAAAAAATCATCTATTATGGATTAATGATAAGACCTGCCCCATCCGCAATCACCGTGGGTAAGACGCCATCCCATGTATCATAATAGAGCTGTTTTAAAATGGTTGCACTAATTTCTTGAATGGTTAAATAGCCATAAAGTGCTGGGGTGGATGTATCTTGTCCTTCACTAAACTGACCTAAATACATTTGATTGATGGCATTGATGGTGACACTATTTAAGATAATTTGTGCTTCTGCTTGTGCTTCAGCTGCAATAATCGTGACACTTGCATCTGCATTTGCACGAATAATCGTCGTTTCAGCTTCTACTTCGGCGCGTTGTCTTTCTTGTTCAGCAATTTCGATGAGCTGAATGGCTTGAGCTTTATCTTGAATAATCTTTTCAATCTCTGCTCCAGCATCGATATCATCAAAGGAAGTGGACACTAAAGTGATATGATAACGCGATGATAATAAAATAGCAAGACGGGATGTAAAATCCGTACGCACTGTTTCTAAATCCTCACCTAAGATTAAGTAGATATCATAGTTGGTTGTCGCAGACTGTAATGCTTCTTTGGTGATTGAGTTTAATTGTTCAGCTTGAATATCATTATGCCCAGTGACCTTAAAGAAGCGTCCTGCATTAGCTGCTTCAATACGATAGACAAGTGTAATTTGGAAATCTGCGTAAATACTATCTCTTGTCTGACCTGCGACTTCAAGATACGCTGTACGATTGGTCGTAGAAATCTTTGTCACTGTCGCAAAGATATTTTTTGTTTTAAAACCTTCTGTGAGAACTGCATCTTGAATCCCACCTTGAAAAGGATGGTAAACGATTCCTACCGTATTGGCATCCACTTTGGTAATCGCAGCTGTGAACAAAAAGAGAAAGGCGAGTGGTGAGATAAAAATTTTCTTGTTGAACCGAAAACGACGATCTCTGTAATCATAGGTCGTCACTAACATAAGCATCACAAACAAAACTAATGAAAATACAAGTGTAAACATAAAAATCCTCCTTAAAGAAGGGTAGCCCCCTCAATGTAACGCTATTTCTATTATAAGACAAAAGCCATCATTTTGATGGCTATTTTTTCTAAATCACAAAACCCATGATGATAGCAAGTAAGACAAGAATAGGTGCAGGCACTTTTTTCGTTAGTAATAAAAGAACCGTAAGTCCAAAAACAATGAGATTGTCTATAGTAAAGCCACTTTCTCTCATCAGGATAATCGCAGCTGTCGTGATAAGACCACCCGCAACTGCTGTGATGCCTGCTAAAGAGAGTTTAATCCCCTTCATTGATTTGAGTTGTTCCCACATCGGATAGACAAAGAAAATAAGAAGTGTTCCCGGTAAAAAGATTCCTAATCCAGCAGCAAGTGCAGTCATCACTTGGGTGAAAGATGAAAACTCACGACCCGCAAGCCCACCTGCATATGCACTAAAGCTGAACATGGGTCCAGGGATACCTTGAGCAAGTCCAAATCCAGTAAGAAATTCATCTGCACTCATAAAGTTAAAGATTTCAACAAGATCCGTAAACATATAGGGGATAACCACTTGTCCACCTCCGATCACTAAATATCCATAACGGTAGAAATGATCGAATATAAAAAGAATTCTGTTATCAATAAAGTAGCTAGTGATCCATGTTCCTAAGGCAATCAAACCAAAAATAATCACGTATTTCCAAGGAGGATTGAGCTTGACATGATGCCAAATTCCCTTTTCTTTCGCAGCTAATGCCGTTGCAAGACCACCAATAATTAAGACCAAAGGAAATATCCAAGGTTCCCTTAAGAAGAATGTAGTGATCCCTGCCATTAGAAACAATGATAGGGTTAAGTATCCTTGAATGACTTTCCTCCCAATGCGGTAGGCGGCCACTGCGATAAATCCCACTGCCATGGGTCCGATATATCTTAATCCATTCGAATCTAGGTTTATTCGAATTAAAAACTCATACATAAATGAAAATAAAGTCATGAGGATGATGGCAGGGAGTGCCCAAACAAGTAAGGTAAGAAAGGCTAAAAGTGGCCCTCCGACTTTATAGCCAATGGAGATGATGGTTTGTGTACTCGAAGGGCCAGGTAATATACCCGTTAGCGCAATCAGCTCTACTAGTTCATCTTCTGTTAGATACTTCTTTTTGACAATCATCTGATCAGTGAATACACCATAGTGTGCTTCAGGTCCCCCATAGGCACCTAAAGAACAGATGAGAACATCTTTTAAAAATGTTGTCCATTTAATGTTAGGATGTACGTGCATTAAGTGTCTCCTTTTTAAATTGATAGATATAAAAAGCTAAGGCTATCATCGCAAGAACTTCCATTGCGGTAGAGAAAATGATGACATAAAGAATATTGAGATCATACAGTAATCCGATCATGGTTGAACCTAAAAACCAAGCACCACCAAAGACCGTGTAGAAAATCCCATAAGCTGTGGCTCGTTTATCTTTGGAAACGAGGGAAGCAATGACTGCTTTTAAAATGGATTCCATCGCACCCATAGAGATTCCCCAAAAAATCATACCGATAATAATGCCTAGTGTTCCATCAAGAAGGAAAAAGATAGGTACAAAGAGGATGGAGGAAAGAATAGAAAGATGTAGAATCTTTACACCCTTCTTATCATAAGTATACCCGAAAAATAATGCGGAAAGAGCATCAACGCCCATCGCCATGGAATAAAGAAGTGGCACATAAATTACGTTGATCGCATTGGTATTCGAAAGATGGAATGCCAAAATTGGATAATCGATAAATCCTATCGCAATGAACGAAACAGCAATCAAGTAAAAAATCAACGTCTTATTTCCTTTGAATCCTCGACTCTTGGTTTGTATTTCCATATGGTCTGGATGAGGATATTTTGATTTTGCATAGACGATAATCACAAGTGTCATAATGGCAAAGATACCTAATAAACCAAAGGCTAGATGATATCCATTAAGTTCAGAACCTTGATTTAAGTTAAGAACAACAAACACAAAGAGGGGTCCTAAGAAAGCTCCGATTTGATCCATGAATTCTTGAAGTGCAAAGGCTTTACCGGTTCCGATATGTGATGTTGTAAATGAGACTAATGCACTCTTTGCAGGAGCTCTAATGCCTTTACCGACACGTTCTAAAAGAATTAAAATAATCGCCACTTGCCAGATGGTAGCATCTACAAACATCAGTAAGGGGATGACAAGTAAGTTGATCGAATAACCCAAAATCATCATAAACCAGTATTTTTTTGTTTTATCTGCAATAAAGCCTGTCACGATACGAAGAGCTTGACCGATGAATTCTCCGAGTCCAGCAGTTAACGAAATCAGGAAGGCAGAAACACCAATTAATCCTAAATAAGGACCATAGATACTTCGCGCACCTTCATGTGTGAAATCGGATAATAAAGCGATAATTCCGATGAGTAAGAGAAAGAGATATGCTTTCTTTTTATCGTTATTTTGCATGATTTATTCCTCCATGTTCTGTCGTTTCAAACAATTCATTTGAAAGCTCTTTGACTTTTTCCATGAGGTCGTTCAATACGAGTTGACCCTCGTTTGTGATCTGGTAATACTTACGCGTATGTCCATCCACAAGTTTATGCTCAACAGATAATAAACCTTCTTCTTCTAAACTATTGAGCAGAGGATAGATGTGTGAAGGTCCAATTTGATAACCATGTTCTTTGAGTTCTTCCATCATCCAAACACCATAGAAGGGTTCTTTGTTAGCATGATAAAGAATATGCATATGGAGAAAACCTAGATAAAGTTTTTGTTTAAGTCTTTGCACAGAATCACCTCTTATCAATTATTGATATCATAATTTGATATTATTATTTTATCATGTAAATTCATGAATGACAACCTTTATACCTTTTTTCATTTACCTTTAGAAAATAAAAAAGATTGCACGTTTATGCAATCTTTGATTTTCTTCGATAATGCTTCTGGATGAGATGGAGAATACTTAAAATCGCTATGGTTACCAGGAGTAGGAAAGCAATCCAAATCAAGATATAGTTCGTAAGCCATACGGTATAGGAGACTTCCGTTGCAATCCCTTGGCTAATCAGATAATATCCATAGGGGTTTTCAGGGATAAGTTCAGCGGGTATTGGTGTGGCATTACCACCAAAAATTCTTGCATGAACTACCTGTGCGAAGAATACTAAGAGAAACAAGAATGTGAAGATGTCCCAAAGTTTACGGAACACAAAGGGAGATTTACTCTTTATTACTTCACTCGGTTTTGGTGGTGTTAATCCTTTTTCAATTAAACTCTGATAAATCATATGCTGCTGTTTCTTTGAAAAGGCATTTAAAATCAACTTTGCTTTTTGTCCATTATGTAACTGAAATACCAATGCTTCATAGGGTTCTCTACCATATTTAATCTTATGAAGATGATCACTTCTGAGTCCTCGAACCAGCGGTTGATTTCTTGTACTATTGATGGGGTCATGTTCTTCTAATGTTATTTTTTGGATGTCTTTGTAGATAATCGTATAGGCTTTTTGGAGTTGTTCTTCGTGATCAAATCGATAATCACTATCGATATCAAGAACTTCATCTTCAAACTTAATTCTTCCGATGATTCCTCGAATGTTGAGAATAATGATAGTCAAGAATAAAATTCCAAGAACGATAATCAACACGAGATTGAGATCTATAAAATTATCGACGAGTAAAAATGGGATGATCAGCCAACCCAACATATAGTATATTGATCGTTTAGTTAACGATATGATGGTCACTATTCATCATCCTCATTTCTTTTGTCATCACATTGCTAATCAAAATTGTATCAAACAATAGAAAAATTCCTATCGTCTCATCATGGTTTCCCCCAATGTGTATGATATAGGTTTATCTTAACATAGATTATGAAGATTTAAAACGAATGGTCTCCATCTTATGGTTTATTTACGATTGATTAATGAATTATTACTGAAAATATAATCCCAAGTACCCAAGGAATGATCACGAGTGCACTATCCTTTAAGGTTATCTTAACTCCTCTTCGATAAACAAATAGACCCATAAAACCCGCAATTAAAAACATCGACTTAAAGAAGATACTAATCGTCCCCATAAAGTCTGTTCCAACAACCCCAAAGAAAATGATGAGTGGAATCATACCCACATAACCGAAGAGATTGTTGGAGATATCTCCAATATGTTCAACTTTTTCTGTACCTATCGTCTTTTTAACATAGATGATTGCTCCCCATGAAAGCACTGTATAAACCAAACTATTGATAAGAATAAAGATCCATTCAAAGGGTTCTAAAACAACGTCTGTTGCATTTGGAGTAGCTTGTGTAAATAGGATTCTCGCTAAGATAGATTGACTATAGTACGGACTAACGACAAAAGCGATTCGGTCCATAAGCATATATTGATTGAGTCTCATGATAAAAAGGGAGACAAATAATAACAAAATATTTACTAGAATAACAAAGATAATTCCGTCGACGATTGTATTCGCTTTGATGAAGACAAATGTCGTAAGTGTGTACACAATCACCAAATAAACAACGGTCATTAAGTAATAAAGCAAGAAGAATGCCTCATAATACCCCGCAGATGACAAAGCAATAAGCTCAATGAATCCAAAAAGAAAGACCACGAAACTGATAAAAAGAATTTGGACTAACCCAAAAAGATATTGAGTGGCATATAAATCTTTTCTTGACATGGGTAACCCATAGTATAAATCGACTTCTTTTTGATTTCTCAGTGCTGAAAAACGAAAGAAGACAACGATGATAGAAACAACAAACAAAAGTATCCCACTGACACCAAATACACCTGGATAATTTAAGGGGAAGTTATTTCTTAGAAAATCATTGCTAAAGATTGCTAAGATGATCATGAAAAGTATCGCGGTTATACCAGCGATAATTACGGTCTGTAACCATTTTGTTTCAATCAGATAGCGGAAGTATTTCTTCATGATTCTACCCCTCCTTTATTGATCATAAAATACTCTTCAAAGGAAAGTTCAAGTTCATCAGCCACATGGTAATGTGTAGGATCAATCCAGAGGTCTATGGGCTGATTCGCATCAATCACCAAAGTAAGAATACGTCCCTCTTGTGCATGATAAAATATTTTTGGATGATTTTCTTTAAGAATAACGGGAACAGTATTTTTGAGAATCACCTGATACTTCTTAAAGAGATGAAGTTCAAAATCAACATTTCCAAAGCGTTTAAAGATACCCTGATCGATCATCCCAAAGGTATCACAAATATCTTCTAATTCGCGAAGTGAGTGACTGGTAATAATAAAAATCTTTCCTTCACTTTGGTATTCAATCATCAGTTTTTTAAACGTCAATCGAGCCACGGGATCAAGCCCGTCAAAGACTTCATCGAGGAGTAGATAGGAAGCCCCTGAAGCGAAGGCGATTGCGATATAACCTTGGCGTCTCATTCCTTTGGAAATGCGTGATAGTGGTTGTTCATCGGTGAGATGAAATCTGCTTAAAACCGAACGATAAATATCCCAGTGAAAGGTGTAAAATGTTGCATATAACTTAGCGAGATCAAGAATCGTCATCTGATAGGAATACGGAGGTTGATCGGAGAGGTAAAAAATGTCTTTCCTCAAATATCCATGTTCTGAAATCTTCTTTCCTTCAATCCATATCTCACCTTGATCAGGCTGTAAGATCCCAGATATCAGGCGTAAAAAGGTTGATTTTCCTGCACCGTTAATGCCAATAAGCCCAAAGATCATCCCTTTTTCAAAGGTAATGTTCATGTCTTTTAATACCAAATGAGTATCAAAAGCTTTACTTAAGTGTTTAATCTCAATCATGATATTCCCCCTTGATATACTTCTTCATATAAGTGATGATTTCTTCTTCTGTCAGTTTGCTTTTTAGCCTTGTGATCACTTGATTCAATATGGCTAAATCATCATTTATATTAACCCTAAACGAAGTCACAAACGCACCTTTCTTAGGAATGATTTCAATCATCTTATCTTCTGCAAGTGCTTGATAAGCTTTTTCTACTGTATTGGGGTTAACTCCCAAATCTAGAGCAACTTTTCTTAAACTGGGTAAGGGTTCACCTGGTAAATAAGCACCGTTTTGAATAAGGCGTTCAAATTGATCTTTTATGCGTTCGTAAAGTTCTTGTTTTGGTGCCAAATGAATCCCTCCTATCTGTATTATCTGTATTAATTTAAGTATATCACTTTGGCGAGTAAATACAACAAAAATCCATAAAAAAACTCCAACGAAGTGGAGTCTTTAGTTCTATTTTGTTCCAAAAAGTCTGTCACCAGCATCCCCTAATCCAGGAATAATATGGGTGTGTTCGTTTAATTTCTCATCTAAACTACCTAAATATATTTCCATATCAGGGTAAGCTTGTAATATCTTATTTACACCTTCCATAACACCGATAAAAAAGATCAAATCAAAGTTTTAAATGTCTTAAAAATATTGACTATAGCCGTTTAAAAGACTTTGTCCATGAAAAACCTAAACCCTTGATCGACTATCAAGAAAAAAACAGCATACCGTTAATCGATACGCTGTTTAAACAGATTGAGTGTAAATTTACCGCCAAAGATACCGCTGATTCTCTTTATATCCATGACAATTCTTTAGGTTACCGTTTGGATATCATTTTCCAGTTGGGGTATAATCTGAGCAATAAAAATTCGTTTTTTGATGTCTATTTTGCTTTATATCTCGATAAAAATTTTTGAGTTAAGTCGTTGATTTTCCAATATCACAACGATATTTCAATGTCTTGTTTTTCATGCTTTCAATTCTAAGATATGCTTGTTGTGCAGCTTCATCTAGGGTTTTTCCTTGACCTTGAACCAGAATAACCCTTCCACCATGAGTTTTGTAGGTTCCATTTTCTTTCTTAGTTCCCATATGATACACATACGATTGAATCTCTTCTGGAATATCAAGAGATTCATTTTTTTTATATGGACCCGGATATCCATCACTCACCATGACGACACCGACATGATACGATGAATCGACTGTTATATCTACACTTTTTCCATGCAATATCTTATCGATTAGATCGACTAAATCATTATGAATACGAGGCAAAATGACTTCAGCTTCGGGATCTCCTAAACGGGCATTAAATTCAATGACTTTGGGACCTTCACTCGTTAAGCTGAATCCCCCATAAAGAAAACCTGTAAAAGGATACCCTTCATTCACCATACCTATGGCAACTTTTCTCATCATATCTAAAGAGAGATTGTAATGTTGTTGACTCACAAAATCCACAGGTGAATAAGCTCCCATCCCTCCAGTATTTGGACCTAAATTTCCTTCAAAACGCGATTTATGATCCTTTGCAAGCGGCAGAGGAATGATGGTTGTATGGTGAACCATACAGATCATAGAATATTCATGACCTTCTAAATATTCTTCAATCAATACCTTTGAATCTCCATACACTTTATCATCAAGTAAATCATGTAATACTTTTTCTGCTTCTTCTAGTGTTTTGGCAATCGTCACTCCTTTTCCCGCTGCGAGTCCGTCATATTTGATGACATAAGGTGGAAGACGATGTTGACAATACGTGTAAGCATCTTGAAAAGTGGTAAATGTTTGATAACGTGCCGTTGGGATGTCGTAAGCTTCCATGATTTTTTTCGCAAAAGCTTTGGATGTTTCAATCTGTGAAGCTTCTTTTGTGGGACCAAAAACATGGATTCCATGTGAAGTCAACAAGTTTGTGACACCCTTAGCAAGATACGACTCTCCCCCTGGAATCACGAGTGTAATATGATGCAAGAGGCATTGTTTTAAGATATCTTCTGGTTCTTCATCGCCAAAAAGTGGATAAGCATCTTTCATCATTCCAGGATTTCCATTTAAGACAAAGACTTGATTCAAGACATTAGACCGAGAGAGATGTTTAACCAAGGCATGCTCTCTGCCACCATGTCCGAGGACGAGAATGTTCATCAGTGTTTGAAGTGACGGATTCCGGTGAAAACCATCGGAATACCGAGTTCATTTGCTTTATCAATAGAATCCTGATCTCGCACCGATCCCCCTGGTTGGATGATGCCAGTAATCCCATATGATTTTGCAAGTTCAACAATATCATCAAACGGGAAGAAAGCATCGGATGCTAAGATGATTCCTTCGTGATGACCATGAGATTTTGCCCATTCAAAAGCGATCTTTGCAGCGCCAACACGATTCATTTGTCCCGCTCCAACACCAATTGTCTGTTTGTTTTTTGTCAGTACTATCGCATTACTTTTTACGTGTTTGACGATCTTCCACGCAAACAGCATTTCTTCAATCATTTGAGGAGATGGTTTTATATTTGTAACCAAAACTAAATCCTTTGGGTTTATTCCTTGAGTATCTATATCTTGAACTAAAATGCCACCATTAATCGATGTGATTTGTGTATAAGTATTTGACTCTAAATCCATCTTAAGTTCAATCAACCGAAGATTCTTTTTCTTCATCAATTCTAAAAGTGCATCTTCGCTATAGCTTGGTGCGATAATGATTTCTAAGAATGTTTCATTTAAAACCTTCGCAAGAGTAAGTGTCACTTCACGGTTGACTGCAACAATGCCACCAAAGATACTGACATCATCGCTTTGATAGGCTTTAAGGTACGCACTTTCAATCGTATCAGAGACCCCAACACCACATGGATTCATATGCTTTAATGCGACTACACATGGTTGATCAAACTCTTTTAAAAGATTGATTGCCGCATTCGCATCTTGAATATTGTTATAAGATAACTGTTTTCCATGGAGTATCTTTGCTTGAAAAAGTGAGTATGGATCCTCCAAAGGATCTTGATAAAGGTATGCTTTCTGATGAGGATTTTCTCCATATCGTAACATTTCTTTCATTTTCCATGTCTTGGTTAATGTCTTTTCGTTCGTAAGATAATTTGCAATCACCTGATCATAATGTGAGGTGAGCAAGAAGACTTTCTTTGCAAGATACTTGCGTGTTTCTAAGGTCGTATCTCCAAAATCTTTGATTTCTTCAATCACTCGTTCA
This sequence comes from Acholeplasma sp., assembly GCA_003605085.1. Classification (GTDB taxonomy): domain Bacteria; phylum Bacillota_I; class Bacilli_A; order Acholeplasmatales; family Acholeplasmataceae; genus Peloplasma. The sequence continues at coordinate 10,504 of QZKD01000009.1, forward strand.
TAGTCTTTGATATCCGTAATCACTGTCACTCTGGCCATGTTTTTAGCTGCACTACGAAGCATCGAAGGTCCGCCTATATCAATCTGTTCGATGGCTTCCTCCTCAGTGACAGCTTCTTTTTGAATCGTTTGTTCGAATGGATAAAGATTGACCACGACAAGATCAATCAGCTCTATCTTGAGTTCTTCTAATGTTTTTAGGTGATCTACCAAGTCACCTCGTGCTAATAAACCTGCATGAATATAGGGATGTAGCGTTTTGACCCTTCCATCAAGAATCTCAGGAAATCCAGTATATTCACTCACCTGAAGTGCAGGAATTCCATGTTCTATTAGATACTTGAATGTTCCACCTGTCGATAAAAGATGATATCCTTTCTGGATAAGAACTTGTACAAATGGGATGAGTTTTGATTTATCGCTCACGCTAATGAGTGCATGTTTCATCTGATTCCTCCAATATGAAATGGATTGCTTTAGTATAGAGTTGATGCTCTACCTGATGAACCGCTTCAGTCAATTCCTCTAGTGAAGCATGATTCACCTTGATTTTTGTTTGCATAATGATTTTTCCATGATCAAGTTCTTCATCTACAAAGTGAACTGTCACCCCCGTTTCACTAACTTTAGCGTCCCACGCCTGTTTGATCGCCTCTTTTCCTTTAAATAAAGGGAGTAAACTCGGATGAATATTAATGATCTTTCCTAAGTAGGACTCAAGTAATGTGGGTCCGATCTTTCGCATGTATCCCGCAAGGATGATCAGATCGACTTTTGCTTGAATGAGTCGTGTAAGAATTTCTTTTTCATAGCTTTTTTTAGTTGCATAATCTTTCGGATCAAACGTGAAACTAGGAATTCCGGATTCTTTCGCATACATCACTGAAGGAGCATTCGGTTGATCGGAGACAAAGTAGACAAGATGTGCAGGAAGGAGTCCCTGTTTTATATTTTCATGAATTTTCTTAAAATTGGACCCTGTGCCACTGGCAAATATAGCAATTTTTTTCAAGGCTGAATCACAACACTTCCACTTTTTGTCACATGTCCAATCACACGAGGTTGGTGATCTTTTAAGAGATTTAAACTGGTATCAACATCGTTCTCATCAACGATGACAACCATTCCAATCCCCATATTGAAAATATTATACATCTCCATATGATCGATGTTACCAAGTCGTTCCAACACGTCAAAAATTCCTAGTTTAGGTAGTGATTTTTCATCAATGAAGACGCCATATCCATCAGGTAACATGCGTGGAATATTTTCAATAAAGCCACCTCCTGTGATGTGAGCAAGACCTTTGATCGCCACGTGATTCATAAGTTCAAGAATACGTTTCACATAGATCACCGTAGGTTCGAGCAATGCATCACCAAGTGTCCGTCCAATTTCTTTAAACACATGATCAAGTGCATAGGTATGATCTTTAAAGAAGATTTTTCTCACCAATGAATAGCCATTCGAATGAATACCACTTGAGACTAAACCAATCAGTATTTGACCTTCTTTGACGTGCTCTTTTGAAATAAGTTTGGCTTTTTCTACAACACCGGTGACATACCCTGCAAGATCATAATCCCCTTCTTGATAAAGATCATTCATCTCAGCGGTTTCACCACCGATTAAGGCACACCCTGCTTGAATGCAACCTTCGGTTATTCCTTGGATGAGGTGTTCAATCTGTATAGGGTCTATCTTATGGGTTGCGATATAGTCCAAGAAAAAGAGTGGTTTAGCTCCTACGGTGATGATATCATTGACACACATCGCCACTAGATCAATCCCGATGGTATCGTGTTGATTCATCATCTGTGCGATGATAAGTTTCGTCCCCACACCGTCGGTCCCACTGACGAGTACGGGTTCTTTGATCTGATATTGAGATAAATCAAAAAGACCACCAAAGCCACCAATAGATTCCATCACTCCAAGATTTTTGGTTTTTTGTATATGTTTTTTCATCCGTGAAACGGCTTCATATCCTGCATCTAAAGAAACACCTGATGCTGCATAAGATTTACTCATGTTTCCTCCTAAAATTTGTGATCCTTATTGGCATCTTTGATGTCTTTATAAAGATAGGTGGGATATTTTCCCGTAAAACAAGAAAGACATAGTTTTTTCTTTTGAGTCGCTTTATAAAGACCTTCAATCGATAAAAAGGCAAGTGAATCAGCCCCGATATAGGTTTTGAGTTCCTCGAGGGAATGTGATGCCGCGATAAGTTCTTCATAAGTCGATGTATCCACTCCGTAAAAACAAGGATGTGTGATCGGTGGGGAAGCGATGCGCATATGAATCTCAAGAGCGCCAGCCTCACGAAGAAGTTTAATGATCTTTTTTGATGTGGTTCCTCGAACGATGGAATCATCAATTAAAACAACGCGTTTGTTTTCAACAATGCTTTTTAGAGGGGATAATTTCATGCGCACCCCTTTTTCGCGCATGGCTTGTGAAGGTTGAATAAAGGTGCGTCCAACGTATTTATTTTTGATAAGTCCCATTTCATAGGGAATACCACTTTCTTCAGAAAAACCATTAGCTGCAGAAATGGATGAATCAGGAACACCGACGACGATATCTGCTTGAACTGGAGCTTCTTGAGCTAATATTTTTCCAGCTTCTTTGCGAGACGTATGTACGTTAACCCCTTCAATGACCGAATCTGGACGAGAAAAATAGATATATTCCATCGCACACATATTATGATACGTTTTGGTTGCGTAGAAATCTTGTGTCATGGAGTTATCCTCGTGAACGATCAAGACTTCACCGGGTAAAATGTCACGGATGAAAGTCGCTCCAACGATATCTAAGGCACATGTTTCACTGCTCACGACATAGCCACCGTTTAGTTTTCCTAATGAGAGGGGTCTTAGGCTATTCTTATCGCGCATGATATAAAGATTATCTTTCGTTAGGGCTAAAAATGCGAAAGCTCCTTCGATTTTATTAAGTGCTTCTTTGATAGCTTCCAAACGATTCTTCTGATGATCTTTTTTAATCAGGTGAGCAAAAATTTCACTATCCGATGTCGATTGAAAAATAGATCCTTCACGTTCAAGTGCCATCCTTAATTGTTGAGAGTTGACCAAATTCCCATTATGACAGAGAGCGAAATCGCCAGAAGAATGTCGAAAAAAGAGCGGTTGAACGTTTTCTAAAAGAGACCCTCCAGATGTCGAATAACGGACATGTCCAATCGCTTTTGATCCCTTGAGCATCTGTAAATCGGATTCTTTAAAGATTTCGTTTACGAGTCCCTGTCCTTTGACTTTATAAAATTGATCATGATCTAGTGAAATAATTCCTGCTCCCTCTTGACCACGATGCTGCAGGGCATGAAGTCCATAATACATGACCTCACTGGCATTATCGACATTGATGACACCAAAAACGCCACATTCTTCTTTGGGATGATCATCATAAATTCTTTCTTTTCTCTGCATATTAATTCTTAATCCGATCGTAGATATTTTGATACGCTTCTTTTATACTTCCCAAATCACGACGGAAACGATCCTTATCGAGACGTTCATGTGTTTCTTTGTCCCATAAACGGCACGTATCAGGACTGATTTCATCGGCTAAAATGATATGTCCTTCATGATCTTTGCCAAACTCGATTTTGAAGTCAACCAAAAGAATACCTACCTGATCAAAAAATGTAATCAACAAATGATTGATGTCTTTGGTCATCTGGTAGATAGACTTGAGTTCATCATAAGTGGCAAGTTTTAGCATCACTGCGTGATGATCATTGATGAGTGGATCACCTAATTCATCATTCTTATAACAGATTTCATAAACCGGATGCTCAATGATTTGACCTTCAGGTATTTGAAGTCGTTTTGCTAAAGATCCTGCAACCACGTTTCTCACGATGACTTCTAAGGGAATAATGGCTACTTTTTTACAGAGTTGTTCCCTTTCACTGATCTTTTTGATAAAGTGATTCGGAATGTTATGCTCGGTTAAATAGGTGAATATGATGGATGAAATTGCATTGTTAAGTTCACCTTTATCGACGATTTGTGCTTTTTTAATTCCATTGAATGCTGTAGCATCATCTTTGTAATAAACCATAATCTCTTGATCATTTTCTGTTTGATACACCTTTTTAGCTTTACCTTCGTAGAGTAGTTTCATGATTTTTGACCTCTTTGCTTAATATATGTGACCGCATTTCTGAAAATAGATTGTTCTTTTACATAGGGAATGTTTTTATATAATTCTTGATCTAAGCGTTCGCTATGCCCCATCTTCCCAAGGATGAGACCATCTTTTGAGATAATACCTTCAATCGCATAACTTGATCCATTTGGATTGATCTTCGGATCATAAGAAGGAATACCTTGATCATCTACGTATTGAAAGGCAATTTGTCCATGTCTTATGAGGGTTTCTATGGTGTCATCACTCATGACCAACCTTCCTTCGCCATGGGAGATGGGCATGTGGTGAATCTCATCAGCCATGTCTTTTAACCAGGGACTTTTCGTTGAGATCACTTTGGTTTTCACCATCTTGGAAACATGACGGAGTAATAAATTTTTGTGTAGATTAGGATCGTCTTCATTGATTTCTGCAATCTCGCCATAAGGGAGAAGTCCAGATTTTATCAGTGCTTGGAACCCATTACAAATACCTAAGATCAGACCTTCGCGCAACCTCAGTCGTCTAATCGCTTGAGCAATCAAAGGATGTCTTAGAACATTGGCGATAAACTTCCCACTTCCATCGGGTTCATCGCCACTACTAAATCCTCCGCTGATCATTAAAATATCGGTTTGATCTAAATGATGGGCCAATAGATGGATCGATGTTTGAATATCTTCTTGGGTTAAATTATTGAAGACAAAAGATGTCACATTCGCACCTGCACGATTGAAGGCACGTTCACTGTCATATTCGCAGTTTGTTCCTGGGAATATGGGAAGAAGAACATGAACTTCTCTTTTGTGAATCGCATTTTCTTCGTGGATTTCATTGAACAAAGGAATCCGAATATCATGTGTTCTTTCATCATGATGATATAAGGGATAGATTTCTTGATATCGGGCTTCATTCCATGTCATCGCTTGATCAATCGTTAGGGTCACCTTATTAATATCGATGATTTCTTCTTCTGTGGTTCTACCTAAATAGATCATATGGTCTTCCTGTATAGGTATTTGAGATTCGATTAAAATGGAACCATAATCCTTTTTGAACACATCAAGATCAGTAGATACGCTAATCCCGATACGATTACCAAAAGTTGATTTGATCAATGCCTCAATTAATCCTCCAAACGATAATGCATACGCAGAAAGGATAATCTTATGCTTAATTTTTTGATAAATACTTTCATAAAGTTTTTTCAGCAATTCAATCTTGGGACGATAATGTTCATCATATTCGCCTTTGACAAGATAAAGGTAGGAGTTCTCTTTGACTAGCGCATTACTGATCATATCGTCTATCTTGCCTTTGGAAACTGCGAAACTGATGAACGTGGGAGGGACATGGTAGGATTCAAACGAACCACTCATCGAGTCTTTTCCACCGATGGCAGCAAGCCCCCATGCTTTTAAGGTCGTATATGCACCGAGTAAAGCTTTGAAAGGTTTACCCCATAGTGATGCATTTTTCCCTAAACGTTCAAAATACTCTTGAAAAGTAAACCGGATTTCTTGATAGTTACCCCCGCTTGCCACCGTCTTTGCAATACTATCTATGATGGCATATGATGCTCCTAAATACGGGTTTTTTTCCATCAGATAGGGATCAAATCCGAAAGTCATGATGGAGACCGTTTGGGTATTTCCTTTTTGAATGGGTAATCGCTGAATGGAAGCTTGAGCTTTTGTTTTTTGAGTTTCGGTTAATTCTTCTTGCTCAAGTTCTTGATCGAACTCTTCAATTAATCTACGACCTTCTTCATCAAGATTTACTTTTGCTAATCTGCTTTCATAATAAATTTTTACAGTAGCGCCGTCTTCAACAGATTTTGCGATATCGTATATATCAACATATTGACCAAAAACTTGCGGAGTGTTTACATCATTGCTTTCAATTGGCGTTCCGGTAAAGCCGATATATGTTGCATTCGGTAAAGCATCACGAAGATACTTTGCCAAACCATAGGCAATACGTTTTCCGATTACTTCTTTTGTTTCTTTATCAACTAAATCTTTTAACGAAGCTTCGAAACCGTATTGAGTTCTGTGAGCTTCATCTGCAATTACTATTATATTTCTTCTTTCTGATAACAGTTCATGTTCGGGTTTTCTATCTTCCGGCAGGAATTTTTGAATAGTTGTGAAAACAATTCCACCGCTTGCAACTTTTAATAATTTCTTT
>QZKD01000007.1 GCA_003605085.1 Acholeplasma sp.
CTCATATGATTTATTTAATTTTTCGAGTGTTTCAATCATTATTTTTTTATCTTTTGCGACAATTTTTAAACGGTCATATGAATACTCATCTTTAAGTTGAGCAGGAGTTCCCTCAGCCACGATTTTTCCCTTATTAATAATGACGACATGATCAGCGTTCGCAGCTTCTTCCATATAATGCGTGGTTAAGAAGATTGTCATCCCATGATTTTTCTTTAAATCTTCGATCACTTTCCAAACAATTTGACGTGTTTCTGGATCAAGCCCAGTCGTTGGTTCATCTAGTAAAAGAATCTCCGGATTTGAAAATAGGGCACGGGCAATTTCTGTGCGACGCTTTTGACCACCAGATAAGGTTTTGTAACGTTGATTTTCAAACTCATAGAGATTTAAATATTTAGCGAGCTCATCATAACGTGCTTTGACTGCAGCTTTATCTTTTAGATAGAGTGCACCTCGATAAATCAAGTTTTCTTTCACCGTTAAATCTTCATCTAAGACATTTCCTTGAAAGACAACACCAATTTTATTTCTAAAATACTCATCTTCAGTTTGTTCATTCAAAAAAACTTGGCCACTATCTTTATCTAAAAGTGTGGTCATCACATTAATGGTTGTGGATTTACCCGCACCATTCGGTCCTAAAAATGCAAAAAGACTCCCTCGTTTAACTTTGAAAGAGATATCATTGACCGCTTTAATCTCCCCATAGCTTTTCACGAGATTTTCCACACGAACAATACAGTCCATGAAAAATCCTCCAATCGTTTCTAATCTATATCGGAGTATAGCATATTTTTTTTATTTTATAAAGGGTATTTGGAAAGGTTAATGTAAGTTTTTATGCTGCGCATTGCGTGAGTGCAATCAGTAAAATAGCAACATAAAGGATAATGGCACTCATCGGTGTGAGTATGATACCCACGAGAGTTTTGTATAATTTCATCTTGACGACTTTTTTTCTAATTTGATGAATGTAGTAGAATAAACTAACAAAACCAAATAAAAAATGAGCGATATGATAATAAAATAAGTACGTTGCAATATAGATAACAAAACCTGGTGTTGCTGTAACAGCACGTGCAAAGATCGCACCAATGGTATATAAAACGATACTAATGGGGATTAAAAAGAGGGAAATTTTGAAATAGATCTGTTGAACCTTTTGAATCTTATCCGCTTTTGTGAGAGTTTGAGGTTGGACCATGAAGTTCACCATCCTTTTCTCCATTATATCGCTTTTGTTTTGAACTTCAAGATATTTATTAAAAAAGCGACCAATAAAAAAGTTATTTATTTCGTATATTAGGTGTAGGAGGTCTTCGTATGCTTGCAGAAAGACTAAATCACACCTATCGTGATCTCATCGCTATTTTTATATTTTTAGATTCACTCTTTGTCATACTTATCGTTGTATGGTTTTTTGGTTTTGATGGAAATCCTTTCATGGGGGTCCTTATTACCCTTTTAGGCACAGGTGCATTATGGGAGTTAGTTTATCTTCGTTTTAAGTCGATTAAAAATGACTTAAAAAAACGACGTTATAGAATCATCGATCTTGAACATCAACTCAATTATCCCTATTCATTCATAAAAAAAATCCCCCATCCTTCTTTTGGAATGGGATGGGTTTATCTTGTGGGTAAATGTAAAGTACCTAAGAAATATATTGGTTTTGAAGAAGGACGCCTGGCATATCCAATCAAAGAAATTCGTGATATTCATCATATCAATCTTTATAAAGTCAATGCAATGCATCCCAATTACGGTGCTTTAATCGAAGATATCAATCATCAAAAGTATTTAATTGATGTCAGAAATCTTGAAATGATCTCCTAGATGAGATCTTTTTTTATGATAGAGACGTCTTTGGTTTTCATTATATATTGATAAATCAAAAATCCTAGAAATACGGTCATCATCATCATAATCAGAGGATAAATCTTAATCGTGGTTAGTTGAAAGAGGGCACCTGCTGCTGGTGTGAGCAAACCAAAACCTAAATAGCCAATTCCCATTTGTAGACTCATAATCTTACTTAATTTTTCTCGTGAAAAGACACGACCATTTAAAAACATCATATTAGGATAGATCGGTGCAGCACCTAATCCAAGGATAAAGACGATGATAAAATAGATTGCAATCACTTCAAATTTGAACCATAAGAAGATGGATGAAAGAATCATCAGACTAGAACCGATGATAATAAGCTTTCTAGCAGTGATCTTTGTAGAAAGAAAACCACTGGTAAGACGACCTATGGTGAGTGCTAGATAAAAACTTGTCGCAAATAAAGCTGCTGTCGCATAGTCAACCTCTTTAACGATATAAAAATAACTTGCAATCCACACTCCAGCAAGGGATTCTACATGCACATAGATCACAAAAATAGCGATGCTATAGATTGCACCTTTAGTTTTTAATATATCTTTTGTCTTGATGTTTGGATGATGCAGCTGACGATGCTCATCGGTTTCTTTTGCCCAAAGTTTGAGGGAAAGAAAAAGTAGAAATGCAATAAAAAGCAAAAGCGATCCGACGATGATATATCCCATACGCCATGAATTTTGACTTAATGTATACGCCATGATGGAAGGTCCTGCCGTCACGCCAATGCCATAAAATGAATGCAGGTAATTCATATGCTTTGCTTCATAATGGGCTGCAAGATAGTGATTTAAAGATACATCAATCGCTCCTGCACCCAGTCCTAAGGGAATTGCGAAAAATAGAATTTGATAAAAATGGTTCACCTGCGAGATTAAAATTAAAGCAACTCCTGTGAAGATGACGCTTGTCAAAGTAATGTATTTGGTCTGAAAGATTCTCAGTAGTCTTGGTGCATTATAGGTAGCAAAAATACTCATCAGATAGACCATAACGGTCATGATTCCTAAGGTTCCTAAAGATGTATTTAAATCGACTCTGACTAAATTCCATGCGGAACCTAAAAGAGCATCGGGTAACCCGAGCGCGATAAATGTGATGTAGATGACAAGTAATAAAAAGATAGATTTCTTCTTCATGTGGACCTCGATAAACATTCCACATTATAACATGATTTCTTGAAGAAAAATAAAAAAAGAACCCTTTTTAGGGTTCATTTCCATTATACTATCGCTTGATTAATCTGTTCGATCATAGGACGACGTTTTCCCATGAAATACAGTTTGAAAAAATCTTTTTCTGTCGAGATGGTGAGTTGATTGTTTAAACCAAGAAATCCTTTTTTCACTTCATGAGCGGTGATAAATTCAAATGATACTCTAAAGCGTTCTTTTGTGGGCTTGGTTCCCATCGTATTCGTTTCAAAACATACCACTTGATCTTTGAAGATACCGATAAATCCATCTGATCCAGCACCTTGAGTTCTACCAAACATGATATTGGCTGCTTGATGTGCTCCAGTATAGGCTATGACACATTTAGCAACTAATCCTCTTTCATCGCAAAGTTCTAGACTCTTTGCCAGTTGAATCAAATCATTATTTCCCATCGAATCACTCCTTTGGTTTTAGTTTATCGCGAAAACTTAAAAAGTGATACTATTTCTTTCATTTTTCTTAATTTTTTTACTTTCGAGAGGCAAATTTGGCAGCAACATACCCACTAGACCATGCCCATTGGAGGTTATAGCCTCCACAAATTCCATCGATATCTAAAATTTCACCACAGAAAAATAAACCCGCTACTAACTTCGATTCTAAGGTTTGAGGATTAACATCTTGAATATTAATACCTCCCGCGGTCACCTGTGCATCATCAAAGTCTTTTGATCCAGTTACTTTAAAGCGCCAATCATAAAGCAGGTGAATTAAGCGGTTCATTTGTGGTTTAGGAACATCTTTAAGTAGCGATTCAGGATGGATATTCGCATCAGATAAAAGTGGAAGTATGAGCTTTTTATGCACCAATCCAATCAAGCTAAAATATGCTGTTTTATGCTCAAGAACTTGAAATCTTTTTGAAAGTTCTCTTCGATCTAGATGCTCAACTAAAATCACTTTGATTTCAGCTTCTTGATCTTGGCTTAAAAGTTCATTGGCTTTTCTTGAAATTTGTAGTATCGTAGGTCCACTGATGCCATATTTGGTGAAAAGTACATCACCTTGTTCCACCTGAAGGGTATTTCCATAGTGTAGGAGTTCTACTGTTCCTTGAATTTTGACTCCATCCATCTGCTTGAGATGTGGACTATTCAATTCAAGTTTGGTAAGAGCCGGAAAAAGAGTGGTAAGGGTATGACCAAAGGATTCTGCAAGTGTATACCCCAACCCATCCGATCCGGATCTTGGCATCGCTTTTCCGCCTGTTGCAAGAATCACTTTATCGGCATGAAGTACTTCACCATTCTCTAGAGTTATTTCAAAGTCTTGATTTTTTTTAAGATCCACAACTTTAGCATCAAAGATGACATGCACCCCAAGTCTTTCGATCTCAAATACTAAAACATCCACGATGGATGATGCTTGTTCAGAAAAAGGATATGTCTTGCCTAGGTCTTCGATTCTTGCTGTAATACCTAGATTTTCAAAGTAGTGAAGTGTTTTTTCCGGGCTCATCTGTTCAAAGACGGGCTTAACGAAATAGGGATGGTTGTATTGATACTCTGTTGCATCGACATTCATAAAATTACACCGACCGTTTCCGGTAGCGAGTATTTTTCTTCCTAATTTCGGGTTTCGTTCGATCAGGGTAACATCGGTTCCCATTTCTTTAAGCGTGATGGCGGCAATCAAACCGCTTGCTCCGCCACCTATAACAACAACTTTCATTGAGATCACCTTCGATTATTATACCATTTTTTTATCACTTCATCATAGTTCAGTTCAAACGCAGTGATAAAAGAAAACACCTCGGTTGAGGTGTTTATCATCATAATTCTCCAAAACCACTTTCTACTAAAGCAACGAGTGCATCCACTGCTCTTTCTTCATCGACGCCTTCTGCTGAGATCTCGATGGTTGTATCTCGCTTAATGCCTAAAGATAAAACGAAGATGATCGATTTTGCATTGGCAACTTTATTGGGTTGATCCACTTTGAATACTTTGATGTTTGAGTTGAATTTACTCGCTAAATTGACAAATTCTGAACCTGGGCGTGCATGAAGTCCTGATGGATTTTTCACAAGCACTTGACGTTTAATCATGTTTAGTCCTCCAATTTGAGTACGGATTGAACATAGTCAATCACGTCTTTCTCTTTCGTTAGTTTTAAAATGTGATCTGCTACTTGACTAAATGTGGTCATCTGATGCGAGGTAATAATTTTTTTAATCCGTGCAACTGATGATTTGGCCATGGAGATTTTTCGCATACCTAAGCCAAGAAGGATCGGTGCTGCAATGGGGTCTCCACCAAGTTCACCACATACTGAAATGGGTTTATGTTCTTTATTGAAAGCATCAATCGCCATTTTAATAATACGAAACATCGCGGGTGAATAACTTTGATAATACGATGATACCAAGGGGTTTAAACGATCGACAGCTGTTAAATATTGGCAGAGATCGTTGGTGCCTATACTGGCGAAATCAACCATTTTCGCAACATGATCCGCAATTAAAATCAGCGAGGGAATTTCGATCATAACACCGACTTTCACGTTTTGGCTATACATTATATTCTCATGATCAAGAGAAGCTTTTGCTTCACCTACAGCATGATGAATCTTTTCAATGTCATCGATCGATCCCACCATAGGAAACATCAACCAAAGGTTTCCATAAACCGATGCGCGAAGTGCGGCACGAAGCTGAGTTTTTAAAATCTCAGGATGTTCAAAACAAAGACGAATGGCACGACATCCCAAGAAGGGATTATCTTCTTTGGGTAAGGTGAGATAGGATAGCTCTTTATCACCACCGATATCTAAGGTGCGTAAGATGACAGGTTTTTCACCAAAAGCTTTAAGTGCTTTAGCATAGACGTGATACTGTTCATCTTCTGTAGGTAAATGATCATTTTCCATATAGAGAAACTCGGAACGGAACAGTCCAACCCCATCGACATAAGGAACAAATGAGAGTTCTTCATCACTGGCTGAACCAATATTGAGTGTCACTTCGACTTTGATTAAGTCTTGGGTGATGGGTTTTAGGGGAAGATAGGTTTTAAGAAGTGTTTGTTTTGCTTTGTATTCTTTTTTCTTTATTGTGTATTCATCCGTTGTTTTGGCATCAGGATGAATGATCAGTTCTCCCTTGATGGCATCTGCGATGACAAAAGTTCCATGTTCAATGGTTTTCATGACACCTTCAATCCCCAAAATAGCAGGGATTTCATAACTTTTCGCGATGATGGCTGTATGCGATGTCACACCACCGATTTCCGTGATCAATGCTTCAACAAATGTTCTATCTAATGTAGCGGTATCCGATGGATATAGGTCATCTGCAATAATAATGGAAGGTTCACTCAAACGCGATAGATTGGTCTCGGGGAGTCCTTCTTCAATCCGCAGTACACGATTCTTTACATCTTTTAGGTCTGCTACACGTTCTCTAATTAATTCATCTTCAACTTGACCGATGATTTCAATAAACATATCGAAAGCTTCATGCACCGCGTATGCGATGGAAAAATGTTCTTGTTTGATATATTGTTCAATCATTTCTTCTAAGGCGATATCGTGTAAAATGTCTAGATGCGCAGTAAAAATTTTGGCTTTGTCATCACCTTTTTGTTCAAGTGATTGACGGATGTCATCGATTTCTTGATGTGCCTTTTGAAGGATTTCATGATAGCGTGCAAAGGCGCTTTCAACATCCTTATCCTCGATATAGGAAATCTTTTTTAAAGGGATGTATCGCTTATAGACGAAAGCACGACCTAAACCAATCCCTTTGGATACAGCATGACCTTGTTTGATACGTTCCACGATCACATCACTCCTTCTATTTTTTCTCTTAAAAACTTAGCTGCTTGATTTATATTATGTTGCCAGTCCTCTTCGCCATTATACCAAAATTCACCGACAAAGAGATGAACACCTTGTCGAGCAAGTTCGTTCAATAATAGGGGATAATTCGTATGACCTTCACCAAAAGTAAGATTTCTGAAGATATTAGGTTTAGTTTCTTTTAAATGTGCGGCAATCAGATGACCTTCGCCCTTCATCAAATCCTTTACAACCAGCGATCCCTGTCCTTCTTGGGCATTGGTCAGATTACCAATATCTGGATACACACCTAAATAGGGACTTTTAATTGCGTTCACATAATGCATCGCTTTCTCAACCGTGTTCATAAACTCGGTTTCCATCGTTTCAAATCCCAGGACAACACCATAGGTTGCAGCTACGTGAACAGACTTTTTAAGTCCCTCTAAAAACAGAGCTTTTGTTTTTTGATTTGAAGGTTTATAGTATTCATCATAGCCCGCGATTTGAATATATCGAATGCCTAACCGGTAAGCTAAGGAAATCGCCTTAATCATGATAGAAAGAGCTTTTTCACGAATGTCGTCTGTCTCACTGCCTAAAGGAAAGCGGCGGTGGCCTGATAAACAAATCGATTGAATAAACACTTGATGATGTTCCATGAGCTGCTTAAGCGATTCAATCTGTTTGTCTTCCCAATCAAGACGTGCTAATTTCTCATCGGTTTCATCGATCGAAAGTTCAAGAAAATCAAACTCTGAAAGTTTCGTTGTCAACAATTTCTCACTCAGTGTGAGTGTGTTGGGCATCGCTTTTTCATAAAGTCCGAGTCGATAACTATTCATGAGATTTGCCTTGTCCATAATATGCATTCTTCCCGTGCTTTCTTAAATAGTGTTTATCTAACAAATATTGCGGGATAGGTTTTGCTTGTGGATTAATTTGAGTGGTTAAGTAATTCATGCGTGCGACTTCTTCTAAAACCACAGCATGATAAACCGAGTCTTTCGCGCTCTTACCAAAGGTAAAAACACCGTGACCATGAAGTAGTACCCCCGGGGTTGCTACAATATCATGTTTTTTAAAATGATCGACGATGATTAAACCTGTATGACGTTCATAATCGTCTTCAATTTCTTCTTTTTTAAGGACTCTTAAACATGAAATAGGCCCATAAAAATAATCGGCATGCGTAGTTCCAAACGCTAAAATTGGCATACCTGCTTGGGCATAGGCTGTTGCATATGTACTGTGTACATGACAAATGCCTTTCACTTGAGGAAATGCCTTATAGACTTCAAGATGTGTCTTTGTATCAGATGAGGGGCGGTAGTTACCTTGAATGATGTTTCCATCCAAATCGAGAACCACCATATGATCTGTAGTGAGTTCATCGTATTCAACACCTGAAGGTTTAATGACGATATACCCTGTTTCCTCATCTCTTTCAGAAACGTTTCCCCAAGTAAATTTTACTAGGGATTGTTTGGGTAAGTCTTGATTTGCATATAATACACGTACGAGTGTTTCCTGAAGCATGGCATTCACCTCTTATTCAGTGATCACATAGACTGCTGCCTGATGAATCGTGTTATTGGCAGCGATGATGAGATCTCTATCATCTTGATTCACCACTTTGACATTGGCTGGACCAACATTTTTATCGATATCAATGATACGATAAGACTTCGTTTCTTGATCGTAGATAAGATAAAAGAGTTCTTGATTAAGTCTTCTTATCCCACAGACAAAGGCTTTTTGACCCCAAAGCGTCGTACCTTCCATCGCATGAGCAAATTCAATGGGACGATCGACAGTATAGACGATTTGATAAACATCATCTATTTTTTTGTATAGATGCATCGTATTTCCGTGAAACGGTTCAATGGATAAAATTTCATCTTGACCATCATCATCGATATCAAAAACTGCGACATCACTCACGCGTGTCTTAATGATATGATCGACATGCCAGACATCTTTTGTATGCATAGGAGGTGTAAAAACAAAAACACCTTCATCACTGGTAATATAGGCAGACATTTTGCCTTGATACGGTGCACGATAGTACCCATGATTGTGATAGAGATGATGCATAATCGGTGTCACTGTCATTTTTTCGCTTAAATCTTTAGGTAAAACACCTACAAAGACTTTTCCTGGATCTGACCAGTCTTCTCTTTCTGTCTTTGATGAACAGAGTGTCGCCCCAATAAAATAATGAGTATCTCCTACTGTAATCAAATCAAAACGATGTAAATATGGAAGCTCAAGAAAATCACTCACGATAAAACCTTCACCTTCTGGTTTAACATGAACGACTTTTGCTGTTTTTGCATTAAAACCTGGAAAGAAATTACGAACAGCTAAAAACTCTCCATTGGTATTAGGAAGTGGGACGATGGACATCGTACCTCCTTGATCTTCCCAAATCAATTTTTTCTTGGAAAAATCATCACCATGATATGCAATGGCCTTTCCTTCGATGGCTTCACTTGCCACAATAATATGTAAGTCTTGATCAATGGTCACATGGCCTACAGCGTAAGCACGATAAAAATCATCAAGAACAATTTTTCGTATATTCATCTAATAACCTCACTAAATATTTCCTTAATCGCAATCGCGATACCTTCATGATCATTGGATTCTGTGACATAAACAGCTGCATCCAATGCTTTTTTACTTGCATTTCCCATAGCGATGGAAATGCCTGCCACTTCAAACATGCTCACGTCATTATCATAATCGCCAAATGCACAGATTTGATCTTGACGAATATTCATGTATGCAGCGATTTTCTTTAATGCATCACCTTTGTCTATACCTTTGGATGATACATCGAGTAAATTTTTATCGCTACTCGTATATGTTAGAGCCGTTTGCTGATCCACAAACTTCATTATTTTATGTGTCTTATTTATATTCATTTCTTGAATTAAAATTTTTTCAATATGATTAACGTCATCAATCATACCTTCATATATTTTTAGTTCAATTGTTTTTAAACCTAAGGTTTTGGCTAAATCATTATACTTTTGAAAACGCTCGATGCGACGACTATTCTTAGTGAAATAACTAGGACCTCGAGTGAGCAGACAGCAATCTAGATGTTCATTTAAGCAATAATCAATCATGTGCTTGGCATCTTCTGCTGGTAGATATTTTCTTTCCACGGATTGTCCAGTATTTAGATCATCAATCGAACCTCCATTGACAGAAATCACAAAATCAACACCACCTAAAGCATGTGCATACGCCTCGAGCATCGTAAAAATACGCCCTGATGCAATTGCGATTTTAATCCCTTTATCGCGCAGCTTTTGAATGGCTAATAGACTTAATTCTGAAATGGTGTGATCACTTTTAAGCAAGGTACCATCAAGATCGAAGGCAACCAAGCGTATGTCGTGACTTTTGGCTTTTAAAACATTTAACTCCATGTTATCTTCATCCGGTTTCTTTGGGAATAAGTGGACCTGTGGATGGCATTGTCTGCCACCCACAGGAGTCACTTTAGTTATTTAGCGTATTTTTCAACAAGTCCTGCAGCGATCACTTTTTCTTTGCATTCTGCTTCTGACATGACATTTCTTAGACCGATGACGGTCTTACCTGCCTTGACGGCATGATCAAACATGTTCATGAAATTGAGTGGGCAAAATACAACATCAAATTGGGTTGCTGAACTCTTCCCTTCAGAAATCGAACAGTGATGAATGTTATACACGGGAATACCGAGTTGTTTCAACACTTTTTCTACAGTGAGTTTCATCAACAAGGATGTCCCTGCACCATTAGCGCATGATACTAACACTTTAATCATAAGTTCGTCTCCTTAAAAATGATTTTTTATGCTTTTAGTTCTGCTGCTTTATTAGCTTTGTATTGTTCGTAATCGTCAGTGACTAAGAAGTAATTCTTCTTGTCTGAACGATATTGGAGTTGTGGAATAAGAACTAAAACAGCGATAATGATAGCAACACCTGCGTAACTTAAGAACTTCATAAGTACGGTGAAGATTGGCCATACAACTGCCCAGTCCCACATACCTAGGTATCCACCATAAGCTGCCATTCCAACCCAGCTTGCAATGAATGCAGATCCAAAGACTTGCATCAAGCCAGCGATGAAGGGGAATAACATAGCTGCGCGTACGCCGCCTTTATTATTTGCAAAGACTGCGATGGTCGCATTATCGAAGAACACTGGAACGAATCCTGCGATAACGAGTACTGGACTCTTTAATACGATAAGTGTAAAGATGGCTAAGAATTGACCAAGTGCACCGAATAAGAAACCGATGGTCACTGCGTTGGGGGATCCGAAACCATAAGAAACGGCGCAGTCAACACCTGGAACAGCCCCTGGAAGTAATCTCTGAGAGATCCCTCTGAAGGATGCAGATAATTCAGTAACGAAAGTTCTAACACCTAATTGAAGAATGGTTAGATAAACAGCGAAGTTAAGTGCGGTGGTCAAAATGTAGAAAAAGAATGATTTACCAACACCTAAGAAGCCTGCAGTGGTTAAGTAGTCTTTACCAAGTATCAATAAGATTGTACCAAAGAATAGAACCATTAGGATAGAGGTTGCGACAATATTTTCATTAAAGATGGATAAGAAGCCAGGGAATCTCATATCTTCAAGCTTCTTGGAGACATTTTTACCACTGTTCATCTTTTCTGCAAGTTTAGAGAAAATTGCTAAACCGAACATTTGTTGATGGGCGATACTGAAACCAGCTCCATCCGTTAAATCTTGTGTAATCTTAACTGTTAGGTTTGTACCTACTGCCCAATACAATCCGAGAATAAGACCCATAATTAAAAGGATTAGTGGATCATTTAATGCTGGGAATGCAAAGAGGATTAGCCAGAATGCGGTGGATGCTTGCTGAACTTGTACGTGTCCAGTCGTGAAGATTGCTCTCATCTTCGTCCACTTCTTGAATGCAACAAGAAGAATGTTGAAGATAAAGGCAATGAGCAAGAGCACCATCACGGATGAGAAAGCACGTCCGAAGACTTCATTCACACCTGCAGTGACTGCATTTTGTCCGAAATAAGGGTCGATAACCATCGCGTCTAGGTTGAAGCGATCTTTAAGCCCTACTAAGATGGGTCTGAAGTTTCCAACGAGTCCGCCGGAACCAACGATTAAGATTAAGTAACCTGCGGTTGCCTTAACAAAACCGGATAAGACTTCATACCATGGTCTCTTGAGTAACAAGTAACCGATGACGACCATCAAACCGATGAAGTAAGCTGGTTGGGTTAAAATGTTATTCGCGAAAAATTCCCAAATCGTTTGCAAAACATTTAAAAAGCCGTCCATTTTTTTCTCCTATTTTCTAGTTTATTTCACCGGTGAGTTTTTTTAGATCCTCGACCGATTGAACCGTAAGTAGTGCTTCAAGTAGTGCTTCGTCAGTCAACATTTCGAAAAGTTGTTGCATATTTTCGACATGTTGATCTTTATCTACTGAAGCCAGTGTAAAGAAAACTTTTGCATCTTTTGATGAATCATTTGGATCAAAAGATATGGGTTGTTCTAACTTCATGAATGCGATCGCAGTTCCGTGAACTCCTACAGCATTCTCAGTGGAATGTGGCATCGCATAATTGGGAAACAAGACAATATAAGGTCCAAATTTATTGACACACTCAATGATGAGTTCTGCATAACTGGGATCGACTGTTCCATCATTTTCAAGAGGTTTGCAGCTCATACGAATCGCATCTTGCCAACTATCGACATGATCTAAGAAAAGATAATGATTTTTTTCAATAATCGTTTTTAGTAACATGAATGTCTCCTTATAGCATGGATTTAAAAGGAATGTTTTGTTCTTCTTCGAAACAGTCTTCAAAACCACGGCGATGGTGATATTCACGAAGGTTTGCATCGGTTGGATAGGTATATTTACCACCGACTTGCCAAATAAAGGGCGTAAATTGATATTGTAGAACATCTTTTTTCATATCATAGATGGCTAAAATTTCTTTTGGATCTGACATGAAGTTTGCCCATATATCATAATGTAGAGGGATCAAGACTTTGGCACGGAGTGCTTCTGCCATACGCAGTAGATCCACAGATGTTTGTTTATCTGCAATACCTACAGGGTTTTCACCAAATGCACCAAAGCAAACATCGACTTTATGTTTTTTCCCATGTTCTGCAAAACTGATTGAATAATGTGAGTCAGCAGCGTCATAGATGTTTCCACCTGATGTTTTAAATAAGTAATTGACTGCTTTTTGATCCATATCAGGAATGGTGCCTGCAAGTGGTTCATAACCGTTTGTTGTGACTAAGCAAGTGCGATCAAATGAATCTAAAGCGACAATCTCAACATCTTTCACTTTGATGACATCACCAGGTTTAACGACGATACAACGTTCTTTTGGGACACCCCATTTAATCCATAGATCGACAGATTCTTGTGGTCCAATAAATGGAATAGGTTCTTTAATGTTTTGAAGAACTGCTGCTGCAAAATAAATATCCATGTGGTCCGCGTGATAATGTGTAGCAACTACAGCATCCAATTTCTTAACTTCAAATGGATCGAGCACGTGTGGTTGTACGCGTAAGTTAGGTTGTTGCAGACGTCCACCTGACATATTTGCCATTTGATGACCAGGTAGCATGTTTGCTGTTTTTGTAGTGCGTTTGCCACTACCAAACCAAAGGTCAACAGCGATGTTTGTATTCTGATCTGTCTTTAACCAAAATCCCATACAACCGGTCCACCATAATGCAACCGTATTGGGCTTAACCACTTCATCTTCAATCAGTTCATTTAAGTATGTTCCCCATTCAGGAAACATGGCTCGCAACCAAGTATCTTTGGTGATTTCATTTACTTTTGCCATGTCATTTCTCCTTTAATTATTTTGATTATCAAAACGTTTTCTCGATTTTAATTATATGCTCATTCGTTCATTTAAACAATGTTTTTTGTATTTTATGTATGTTTTTATGGACTATATTTTCATATAATGGTGTTTTTATGCACATATAACGACGTAAACGTTTACATTTATGATAAATGGTGATATACTCGAATTGAACAAGCAATCTTAATATCAAAGGGGTATATGTATGTTTTCGTTAAAAAAATTGTTGCTCGGTGAAAAGACTCGACTTTTCATGATGGTTATTATCTTCATTGTCTTTATTGTTTTTACAACAAGAATCATCCTTCAAGAACCTAAACTTTTGAACCAAATTCTCTATTTCATCATTATGGGTTTCTTCGCATTTTTCTTTGTTTTATCTGAAGTTTTACGCTTTGTCTATCAAAAAGGGATTGAACAGTTGGTCATCAAATGTAATCCAGAGGAAGCGCTAATCTTGATGAATAAATTAAAGAAAATCGATATCATTAAAGGCTATCAACAATCCATTTTAGTTTTTAAATCACTATATTATCGAGATCTTGGCCAATTTGATCAGCTAGATGCGTTGATCAATGATGCTACTTTCCAACATAGTGCCAGCCTAAAATTGGTAAAAAAAGTCAATGAGTTTTATCTATCCTTACAAAACAATGATCTAGAGACTGCGACTAAACTGAATAAAGAAATCAATGACATCTATTTAATTAAAACTAAAAAGCGTTACTCAGCACGCCCAGTTTACAGTTTAAATCAATTAAATGCTGACTATTATTTAGCAAAGAACAATCTAAGTAAAGCCTATGATGCGTTAAGAGAAATCCATGAGGAGTCCCTTAATCCACGTGAAAAGACCTACTATTATATTAGTTATGCAAAATATTATCAACTAAAGAAGCAAAATAAAGAGGAGCTCATGCTCAAGCAAGCCAAAGAATTAGGACCAAATCTAGCACACGTTAAGCATTATCAATAGGGGGATTCCATGAGAAATAGTAAAGCAGCAATTGAAAAACGTCGTGAACGAATTTTAAAATTACTTGAATTCAGAGATACCATGACCGTCGAAGAACTTGCTGAAGAGTTGAAAACATCTGAGATAACTATTCGTCGTGATCTGGATCATTTTGAAGAACAGAATTTGATCGATCGACATCGCGGTGGTGCATCTTTAAATAAGAATAATTTCACAACCAACATTTTTAGTTCAAATTTAGCCATCAATAAGCATGCGATTGCTAAAGCAGCTGCACGATTTGTTGAAGATGGCGATACGATTTTCATCAATACATCTTCTACAGCCCTGCTCATGCTCGAATATATCACTGCAAAACAGGTTACCGTAGTGACGAATAATGGCCGTGCGATTTTTTGTGAATCCAAGGACAATCTATTTGTCGTATTGACAGGTGGAGAGTTAAGAATGCCCAAAGAATCACTTGTTGGTGATTTCGCAATTAACAATTTAAATCGAGTTAAAGCATCCAAATG
This sequence comes from Acholeplasma sp., assembly GCA_003605085.1. GTDB lineage: Bacteria > Bacillota_I > Bacilli_A > Acholeplasmatales > Acholeplasmataceae > Peloplasma. Next base: position 15,278 of record QZKD01000007.1, read on the forward strand.
CTTCTTGGGTTGTAGTGGAATTTCTGTCAGAGGTGGATTTACTACAGCTGTTCTGCAGGAAGTTGCTGTGAATGAAATCATGCTTAGAAATACCATTGGTTTAAAATTTGTCCTTGCTGATACGAACAAAGTTGGCAGAGAACATAGTTTTATCTCCGGATCCATCAGCGACCTGAATTATTTAGTCACCGATACTCAAGCCAATGAATTAGAAATTAAAGCTTTGCGAAGTGCAGGACTTAAGGTCATTCAAGTTCCTATAGAATAAAAAAACCGAGCAAAAGGGCTCGGTTGGGTTCACTTGCGTGAACCTTTTTTTATAGTAGTTTAATTCCTATTTCCGCTGCTTTTAACAATGGATAAGCAGCAGGTGATGCTGTTAGCATGGGTTGTGTACCGATTTGTGAAACGAGAAGGTCATTTACAGTCATGCCAGCTTGGATGATAAAACCAATCACGTTTGTGAGTTCTCCTGCACTTGTTCCCCCGACAACTGCTCCACCTAAAATTCGTCCACATTCTTTAGAGATGATGAGTTTAACGATTTGTTTGTGTGCATTTGTCAATTTTCCTGGATGGCGATCGATACCCTGAAACTTCGCTGAGACAACATTAAAACCTTCTTTTTTAGCCCCAGTTTCAGTTAGTCCCGCGACTCCAAAGGCAGAAGCATTGATGCTTGTAGAATAGATTCCAATGGTTCCTTTAAACTTGCGAACCGTCGAGATTTGATAAAGGTTAAGAGCAGCAACACGTGCTTCAGCACATGCTGTAGAAGCGAGCATGGTTGTCGAAATTTTATTTGTGGCAAAATCACGTTTTTCAGCACAATCTCCAGCTGCAAATATATCTTTTGTATGTGTTCTTAAGTACTCATCAACAACAATAAATCCTCTTTCGTTTAAGGCAATACCCGATTGTTTGGCGAGTCCTGTATTAGGAACATATCCCATCGATAAAATGACAGCATCACATGGAATGATTGTTCCATTTCCTAATTGAACAGCCTCTGCTTTCTTTTGACCGAGAATGCTCTCAACACCAACACCAGTGATGAGTTTAACGCCTTGATTTTTTAAAACATCTTCTGCTTCAATTGCAATGTCATCATCAAAAGCCATACCTAAAATATGCGCTTCTTTTTCAACTAAAGTGACTTCATATCCACGCTTGTGGAGTTCATCTGAGACTTCAACACCGATAAATCCAGCACCTATGACAACAATATGTTTCATATCCTTGATCTGTTCAAGTAGTCCATCTAGATATGTCTTATCTTTGGGTATAACAAATACGCCTTCTAGATCCTTCCCTTTTAACCATGAAGGTTTAATGG
>QZKD01000042.1 GCA_003605085.1 Acholeplasma sp.
TATCGATGATCATTTAATGCAGATTACCCATGTACTTCGTGGTGAAGAACATATCACCAACACTCCAAAACAAGTGCTCATCTATCGTGCGTTTGGCTGGGATGTTCCCGAATTTGGACATATGACGATTATTGTCAATGAACAGAAGAAAAAACTATCCAAGCGAGACAAAAATGTTATTCAGTTTATCAAAGAGTATCAAGAGATGGGATACTTACCCGAAGCGATGTTTAACTTTATATCTCTTCTTGGATGGTCACCATCAACCAATGAAGAAATATTAACCAAAGAACAAATTATCGAACAATTCGATCCCGCGCGTTTGAATAAGGCACCTGCAATGTTTGATAAAGATAAACTCGCCTATATCAATAGCAGATACATTAAAAAACTATCCGTGGACGAACTTGCTGAAAAGAGCCGTCCATTCTTAGAAAAAGCAGGGATTCAAATACCGGATGATGCATGGCTTAAACTCTTGGTCGGTATTTTACAAGACCGTATGAGTTTCATTGGACAGATTGTTGAATTATATAAAGCATTCTTCCATGATGAGTTCCATATTGAAACCGATGCGTATCAGTTTTTAATCGATAATCAATCGGCTACTCTTCTCGATGTATTTGCTGAAAAGAGTATCAATCATCCCTTTACAGCTGAAACCATCGAAGCACTCATCAAAGAAACCAGTGTTCAAACCCAAATCAAGGGTAAGCCCTTATTTATGGGATTAAGAATTGCAACAACCGGTGATATGCACGGACCTAGCTTACCCATTTCACTCGCTTTACTTGGCAAAGAACGCGTATTATCCCGTTTAAGACAAACTATAAAACAACTCAGAGGTGAATCATGAAACGACTGATATTAACCCTAACCATTCTTTTCTTTGGACTATTTCTTACCGCATGTCAAGGTGATAAGCTCGATATCGAGGTCACTTTCACCGAGTTTGATGTCACGTTAACATCGGTTACGTTTACTGCCGAAGTAAGCGATCCCGATGAACAAATCACTGGAAAAATGACCGTGAGTTTATTTGATGGATCAGGGACACTCAAGCACACCCAAGATATCAATACAGCAGATGAACTTGTTGATTACACCGTGGGTTCACTGGACAACAATTTAACGTATACCTTTAAGATTTATGCGACTGTTGGTCGTGATTTCATCGTGATTGGAGAAAAAACATTCCAATTAGCTTCAGCAGCTACCGTCTATATCACGACTCCAGAAGAATTTATGGCGATGAGCAGTAATCGTTCTGGTAACTATGTTTTATCCAATGATATTGATTTTACAGGTGTTACATTTAATACACCTTTTACCTCAGCATTTTCAGGTACTTTTGATGGACGTAACTTTAAACTTATGAATATCACATTTGAGAAGATTAGTCAGTACACAGGTGTCTTTGGCTATGTCTCTGGTGGATATATTAAAGATGTGACCTTTGAAAATGTACAGATCGGTACTTTAGAAACACCTTTGACATTTGCAACCTCTTCTAGAGTGGGCATTGTCTCAGGTTATGTCTCTTCTTCGACAGGTAAATTTGAAAACATTACCGTCAAAGATAGCGTGATTCATTATACATCTTCATCGACGATTCAGGCGTATGTCGGTGGACTCTTTGGTGAGTTTAAAGGAAGCTTAGAAGGTGCAACCTTAGAGAATGTCCAGGTGATGTTAACTGCAACATCTTATGGACGCGTTCGCGTAGGCGGTGCCGTTGGACTCCTTGGTGAAGATGGCAAATTTAAGAATGTCAACTCGAATGCCGATGTCTCAGTGACGTTTGCTGGTGATGCACTCAAAGATCGTGACATCAATGTCAATGTTGGTGGTATCATCGGATATCATAATGCAAGAAACGTTAACCGCTCTGTAGAAAACTTATTTTCTATGGGTAATGTTGATGTGACACTCGATTATGGGACAACCGATACGACAACAAAAGGCAATTATTCACTCTATGTGGGTGGTATCGCAGGTATTGCCTATAGCAATGTCCATAACGCACTCTATGGGGGATCGATTTCAGTCGATCACCAAAAGAATGCCAATGAAGAAGATGTCAACAAGAATTTCTTCGTGGGTGGACTCTTCGGGTTCTATGGTTCCAATAAAGCAAGTACGTATTTGGTTCGTTATTCTGATGGAGCAACCATCGAGGTTGTTGTCTCGGATGATGTGACATTAAACGCATCCCAAGTCTTTGGTGGCGTGAACTCATCGGTGACTCAAAATGCAGGCGTTCACGGAGATTTAAGTTTATTGATCAACATGGTGGAAGAAAGCGGTAATGACACGGTCACCGTTATTAATTCCCTCGTGGATTATTTCGAAAGTGATTTTGTTCAAGAAGCCTTTGATTCCTTAGTAGAATAAAAAAATGTCGCGGTTTTCGCGACATTTCTTTTTTTATGCATTGGGACAATCATGTAAACCTTGATTGAATTGCCCTCTAGGTGTTTGTTGTCCTTGACCAAACATCTTTCTAAATTGATACGCCATATCATAACCTGCACCAACTAAACGATCTCTCGAGAAAGCATTTAAGTGCTTTTCTGATGCTGCTTTTAAAGATTCAAAGACTGCGCGAACATCATCGGGAAGATCGGTTTGGGCTAAGAATGATTCATACAACAGGATGTTAGCTTTTTCGGCTTCAACACCTGTCGCAAGTGCACTTGCGATAGAATCAGGAACTAAAACTGATTCTGAAGCGTTGTTTTCGGGAATAGCAATGCCATAGGTTTCAAATAGAGGTAATAATAAATCAATATGCGTTTGTTCTGCTAAAACGATTCGATTGAATGGACGTATATCACCGTAGACAGCAAGAATTTCTTCATAGGTTGCTTTTGCTAAATACTCATCCAGAATCGCATAGGTTAGCATACTTTCTAATGTGTAGTCACCTGTTATTTCATCAACTTCTAATATTGAACTATCAATATCGATGCTATCTTCAGACGCTGCACTCACACTGATTCCTACAAAAAGAAATCCCAACACAAGAATACTGACAAAACTTACGACAAACCATTTTTTCATGTAAAATGCCTCCTTGGCTTTTTGTTTCACCTCATATACTCATGTGGATGTGATTTGATTGGTGTTATGGGAAAAGATGGGATGTTTTTTATGGTTCTCCCATGATTTCCCATGCTTCATGTATAATAAGTTTAAGAGGTGAGAAGGTGAAGATATCTAAAACACGTTTTATTAACTACATCAGATGCAATCGTTATCCATCCCTAGATGAGATTTATCGCGATAAAGATAAAGCAGTTGTCGCGTTTACTGAAGATCCTGAACTCGATGAGCTCATCAGTGAAGAAAATCGTGATAAGGTGCATACCCTCATTCAGCAGATGTATGAAACCCCTGAAGGTGAAGATGCTGAAGAAGATGAAGAGATTGATCTTTTAAAGAAAGATGATCCTCAGATGGAAACAATGATGTCTTACTATCGTAAGATTGAAATGCTTTCAGGGGATATCATTAAAAAACGATTTCACGGCAATGTCATCTATTCCTTAAACACCTATGAACAAAAGCGCTTTGAATATGAAAATGATGGATTTCATTTCTATTGTTTTTTGGATGGATATCAAGAAGATGAGGATACGATAAGAATTTTTGAAGTTAAAGCCACAACATCAAAGAAATTTACGGCCCTCGAATATAAAAATGATGAGAAGGAAAAAGTATCCGTCTTTGTCCCATCTCCTGACGGAATTTTAATGCTGCAAGAAGATGTCTTTGGTTCAATTAACGATCAATACCAGAAAAAAATCGATAAACTAAAACAGCGTTTATCCAAAGAAGGACGCTATGTCTACGATATCTCCTATCAACGCTATGTCTTAGAACATGCCTTAAAAACAAAGAAAGATATCAAGTATTATCTCGTTGTATTGAACGCAGATTACATCCATGATGGACAAACGGATAATGAAGGAGAACCTATTTACCAAGATGATATCGTCACCTTTATCGATGTCACATCACTATCAGAAAAGATGATGCCAATTTTGGATATGGATATCGCAACCGTTAATAGACGCCTAAATGAAATGAACGCGAATCCTGTCCCTCTTGGACCTCATTGTCAGAGAAAAGATACAAGACAATGTCTTTTCTATCCTATTTGTTACAAACATATTCCCGAATACAACAGTATATTCACCTATATGGGATCTCATAATGGCTTTAAAGATGAACTTGATAATAAGCATGATAGGTTTGACTTGATCAATGAAGGCATGGTTGCCGCACTTGATATTCCAAGGTCATGGATAAAACGAGAAAACAATGTGATTCAGCGGGATGTGATGGAAACGGATGTGCCCTATTACCATCACGAAAAAATTCGTGCCGGAATCAAGGCTTTAGCATATCCGATCTATCATCTCGATTTTGAAACGTTTCCTTGTCCCTTGCCAAGATTTAAAGGAGAAAAGCCTTACAGTCAATCATTATTTCAGTATAGTATTCACATTGAAACAAGACCTGGATTATGTGATAAGGATATAGATCATGCTTCCTATATCGCAACAGAACATAAGGATTTAAGAGAAGATTTGATCAAAAACATGCTTGAGATTATCAAAAATGATGGTGGATCCATCTTAGTCTATAATCAATCTTTTGAACAAACACGTCTCAAAGAAATGGCTGAAGTATTTCCAAAATATCGCGAAAGGCTTCTTGATATGGTGGATCGAATGTTTGATCTGATGTATCTACTAAGAGGAAATCAAAAACTCTTTAAACGTTTAGGCTTTGAAGAAGACGAAGCAAAAAAAATTAACTACTATCACAATAAACTCAACGGATCGTTTTCTATTAAAAAAGTGCTTCCAATCTTTAGCGATCTCACCTACAAAGGATTGCCTATTGGTAATGGGACAGACGCACTCATCACCTATGCACGTTTTCCAAAGATGGATGAGGTTACATTCAAGAAGAACTATCAAGACCTGCTTGAGTATTGTAAACAAGATACGTGGGCCATGGTCAAGATTTTGGATGAACTACGTAAAATTTAACAGCAGAACCACCTGTAAAATAGGTGGTTTAACCTTTTATAAAGCCATATCTTAAAAATATAACTTTTCGTCTTATTCCTTGTATATTTTCATAAATTAAACTATAATAAAACAAGAAGGAGGACATGGCGATGTTAACTGTTTATAACTCACTTTCGCAAACAATTGAACCTTTTGAACCCATTAACCCCAAGCGAGTGACGATGTACATCTGTGGACCCACAGTCTATGGTGACATTCATATCGGAAACGCTCGTCCTGTTATCTTTTTTGATGTTGTTAAACGTTACTTAACCTACAAAGGGTATGATGTTTTATTGGTGTCAAATATAACCGATGTAGATGATAAAATCATCGATAAAGCAAAAGAATTGAAGATTTCTGAAGAAGAAATCACTAAAAAGTACACCGATCACTGGATTGAGATGTCCCTTCGTTTGAATAGTGGTTTACCTGATCTGATGCCTAGAGCGACTCAATATGTCTCTTCTATGATTGAATACATCGCCGAATTAATCGATCGGGGGTATGCTTATGTTCGACCATCTGGAGTTTATTTTAGAGTTTCTAAAGTCAGTGATTACGGGATTTTAAGCAAGCAAAACATGGATGAATTATCCCAGGGTGTTCGCATTGAACTCGAAAGTGATAAAGAAGACCCAAGAGATTTCTCTATTTGGAAAACGACAGAGGACGGACTTAATTTTGAAAGCCCTTGGGGCATGGGTCGTCCAGGATGGCACACAGAGTGTGCGGTTATGAATCATGAGATTTTTGGTTCAGAAATCGACATTCATGGTGGCGGATCCGATCTAAAGTTTCCACATCATGAAAATGAAATTGCACAGACCAATGCGCATGATCATCATCATTTAGCCCATTATTGGATGCACGTAGGACGCCTTGATGTCAACGAAGTGAAGATGAGTAAATCGCTTGGAAACGTTACTTTAGTTAAGGATTTAATTGAAATGTATGATCCTTTAGCTTTTCGTTTGCTCACCGTGAATCATCATTACAGACAACCCATCAATTATAGTGATGAACTGATGGTGCAGTTTAGCAAGGAATATGATAAAATAAAACGAAGCCTTAAAAAAGCTTTTTTAACTATCTCACTTGAACAAGCATTTAGAATGGAAACCGATGAAGCCATTATGTCATCTTTTGATATGTGGATGGATGATGACTTCAATATTCCCAATGTCATGACGTTAGTCTATGATCTAATCAAGATGATGAACAAAGAAAAAGATAGTTCACGATTGGCGGTTTTATATCACAGCGCCCATGTCATTTTAGATATTTTAGGCATTATGCCGCGTTATGAACTGACCGATGATACCTTATTACTCTATCGCGCTTGGGAACAAGCAAGACACGAAAAGGATTACCAACGCGCAGATCAACTCAGAGAAAAACTATCAGAACGAGGATGGATGTAATTGAACGGATTAACCTTAGCCTATATCGGAGATAGTTATTACGAACATCAGATTCGTATGTATCTTATTGGTCTTCATCTCACCGATGTCAATGACTTGCATAAAAAGGCAATTACCTATACCTCAGGAGTTGCACAAGCCAGTATAGTCAATCATTTTATCAAAGATGAGATCATCACCGAAGAAGAAATGGACTTCTTCAAGCGAGGACGCAATGCTTCAGGTAAAGGCCGAGGAAACATGGATCCTAAAACCTACAGTCACGCCACAGGGTTTGAAGCGATTATCGGTGGACTTATTTTAAAAGAAAAATCACGCGCTGATGCGCTCATTATGAAAGCGATCGAATGGATCGAGAAAGGGGACACCTATGGAAAAAACGGTTGAGAAAAAACTTTCCACGAAAAAAGATCAGCAAGATCTTGAATCACTGATCGATGATCAGGATAGTGAGAATAAACCCAAACGTCAAAAAGGACCTAAAACCATTATTAAAGAAGATCTCGTCACCATGCAAGGTGATCCTTTAGGACTGCACGTCCCTTTAGATGATGAGCCACAGGAAGCAATCAATGTCAAAACTCGTGTTCGATCCAAAGATGATATCGTCGTCGAACGCTACAATCCCGATGTTGACAAAGGATTAACAACAGAAGAAGTGGAATTAAGACAGATGGCCGGTCTTGCCAATATTGGCGATACTGGATCGACCAAATCGATTGCGAATATTATCAGAACGAATATCGTCACCTTTTTTAACTTTTTAAACTTTGCGATTGCAGCATGGCTGCTCTCTGTTAAAGCGCATTTTACTCAACTCTTTTTTATGGGTGTCATCACCGCAAATATCACCATTGGGATCATCCAAGAAATTCGCGCAAAGAAGATGATCGATAAGCTATCCTTGCTCACCGCTCCCACAGCGATTGTCATGCGCGATGGTTCAGAACTTGAAATTGCAGTTAGTGATGTTGTCATCGATGATATTCTTCATCTATCAAGTGGAAAACAGATTCCTGCGGATGCTGTTGTCAGACAAGGCTCTGTCGAAGTCGATGAATCGCTACTCACTGGTGAATCGGATGCCATTATTAAGAAAAAAGGCGATACACTCTATTCTGGATCGTTTGTTGTTTCTGGTAACTGCTTTGCGCAAGCAACTGCAGTCGGCCATCAGATCTATATTCAAAAACTTACTAATCAGGCAAAAAAATATAAGAAACCTGAATCTGATTTATTAGGATCCTTAAAGAAAATTATTCGCATCGTAGGTGCACTGATTATACCGATTGCTGTTGCGTTATTTTATTTGATGACGAATTTCAATACCACAGGGCTAGCCTATAACGAAATCGTTCAAAAAACCGCTGGAGCAATGATTGGGATGATTCCTTCAGGACTCTTCTTATTGACCTCCATGGCGCTAGCTGTCGGTGTCATCCGCCTAGCTCAAAATAACACGCTTGTTCAAGAACTTTACTGTATTGAAATGCTTGCGCGTGTTGATACACTCTGTTTAGATAAGACCGGAACCATCACCGATGGAACCATGACGGTGAAGAGTATCATTGAATACAAGAATGAAACAGGCATTCCTTTAAAGAATATTGTTTCCGCGATGATCAATGCACAAAACGACCCGAATTTGACCTCTGATGCCCTTGCAGAACGCTTTGGTACAGCTAAACGAATTCGTCATCGTGCCCTGATCCCTTTCTCTTCTCAACGCAAATTTTCAGCGGTTCAGTTTGATCGCTATGGCACTTTTGTTTTAGGTGCTCCAGAGTTTGTCGTCAAACAAAATTATCATATCATTGCACGTGAAGTCGATAAACAATCGCAAGAAGGATATCGTGTTTTAGTGGTTGCACATACATCGGGTGATATTCAAGAAAACCAAGTCACCGGAGAAGTCATTCCACTAGCACTCATCATGATTGAAGATACCATTCGTCCTGATGCCATCGATACGATTGACTACTTTAAATCGCATAACGTAGATGTCAAAGTTATTTCTGGGGATAACCCAGTCACTGTTTCGAGAATTTCACTTCGTGCGGGGATTGCTAATGCCGATAAGTATGTCTCTTTAGAAGGCATGCCCGATAAAGAAGTGGTACGTTCTGCCTCTCGCTTTACCGTCTTTGGACGTGTCTCCCCACAACAGAAAAAACTTTTGATTGAATCACTTAAAAATAATGGTCGCACCGTCGCGATGACAGGTGATGGTGTCAATGATATCTTAGCTCTTCGTGAAGCAGATACCTCGATTGCGATGGCATCAGGAAGTGAAGCAGCACGTAATGTCTCTCACTTAGTGCTTCTTGATTCCAATTTTTCATCCATGCCTAAAGTGGTTAGCGAAGGTAGACGCGTGATCAATAACATTCAACGTGTCTCAACCCTGTTTTTAACGAAGACAATTTTCTCATTCTTACTTGCGATTGTCGCGATTATTCGTCAAGGTGTCTATCCTATTCAGCCCAATCAGCTCATTTTAATTGACTATTTAGTCATTGGGATTCCATCGTTCTTCCTAGCACTTGAACCCAACAATAAACAGGTAAAAGGTAAATTCTTGTGGAACATCTTAAAGGCAGCTCTTCCAGGCGCTTTAGTTGTCATGATCAACAGTTTGATCATCTTCGCATTTGAAGGACCTCTAGGCATGACAGCGAAGGTCACAGAGACATTGATTGTCATCTCGGCAACTGTGGTTTCACTTACCGTGCTCTTTAGAGTTTCTACACCATTTAACAAACTTCGTCGAATCATTTTTACGTCGATGGTCATTTTATTCCTATTTGGTATTTTCTTCATGCCCAACTTCTTCCAGTTTGTGCCCATTATCCCGAGTAGGTTCTATGACTCTACGATGATCTTAGATGCACCTGCCATTCTATTACTCCTCGTTTTAGCACAAGCAACCTATCCTATGATGCATGTATTATCGAACCTATATAGTTGGATTAAAATCTTCATCAAGACGGTTATTAACAAAATTGCCGATATTCAGTAACAAATAAGGCGCTCAAAGCGCCTTTTCATTCGAATTTTACACACAGTTTCCTTTATTAAGGATTAACCGGTGTGATATCTTTAGAATAAGGATGTGATTCCATTGATCATTTACGGAAAAAATGTCATTAAAGAAGCAATCTTTGCTAAACGAAAAATCCATCAGCTTTATCTAGATGAAAAATTTAATGATCATCATTTTTTAAAGTTTCTCCAAGACAAAGGCATCAAATATCTCATCAAGAATAAAGGTGAACTCAATCAATTATCGGAACAAAACGTGCATCAAGGGATTGTTGCTGATGTGGATGCATATGAATATGTTGAACTGAGTGATGTGTTAGATAAAGATAAAATCCAGCGGTTTATTATATTGGATGGCATTGAAGATCCACACAATTTAGGTGCCATTATGCGTACAGCTGAAGCAGTCAAACTGGATGCAATCATCATCGGTAAAAAGAATGCAGTTTCTTTGAATGCGACAGTTGCCAAAGTCTCCTCGGGAGCGATCGAACATGTCAAAGTCGTCATGGTCACTAACATCAATCAGGCAATCCTAAAATTGAAGGAAGCATTCGTATGGGTTGTGGGCACAGATGGTCAAACGGATCAAACCTATGATGATATGCCCAAAAACGTTTCACTTGCCGTGGTGATGGGTAACGAAGGGGAAGGCATACGTCCCTTGGTTAAACAGAACTGTGACATGCTCGTAAAAATTCCGATGTATGGGAAAATCAATTCTCTTAATGTCAGTGTAGCAGCTGCGCTTATGATGTATAAAATGTTGGAGTAAATCATGATTTATGTGATGAACGATTACGAATTGATCTATTTAATTCAGTCTGATCATGATGATCATGCACTAAATTTCATGTATCAAAAGTATCATCGTTTCATCTGGAAACTCATTCATATACTCAATCTTGAAAAAAAAGAACACGAAGACTTTTATCAAGAGGGCGTGTTGATGTTACATAAAGCCATAAAGACATTTAATGAACGATATAACAAAAGTTTTACTCGATATTTTGAGTTAATATTAAAACGACATTTTTATCAACTCAAGCAAACTTTACCTAAATATTATCTCTTCGATCATACGGACTTTGTCAAAGATGTTGTGTATATCGAAGAATCCTATGATCCTATCGATTTAAATTCCGATCTAGAACGATTGGTCTATGAGAAGTATTTTGTCCTTAAACAGTCCATAAGCAAAATCAAAGAGGACTCTACATATTCATCCAAACAGATTTATAATGCTGTATACCGCATCAAGGATAAATATAAAAATATGGTATAATGCAAGAGATAGTTGACTAAGTCAATCGTAAGTGTTAAAATACATTTGCGAATGACCACAAGAGGTGGTTTTTTAATGCGCGAGAAAATAATTTTAGTTTGTACGGAATGTCTTAGCCGTAATTACACAACAACAAAGAATAAAACAACACAAAAAGAACGGATTGAAGTGACAAAGTATTGTCCTAAATGCAACAAGCATACTGTACACAAGGAAAGTAAATAGGAGGCACATCACATGGCAATCAAACAGAAGCAAACAGAACAAAAAAGTAAATTGATGGAAGTGATTACCACAGAGTATAAATGGGAAAATTTACTCTTAGGAATCTTAGCAACATTATCCGGTGCACTCGCACTGATGATTATCAGCGGGAACTCACTTCTTCAAATTAATTCAAACTTCCCCGTATTAGGTCAAGGAAACAACGGTATCATCTTTGCATGGGTGCTCTTTGCCATTTCCATTTTCGGACTTGTGCTCGTCATCTATCCTTTCTTCTTACCCGCAATTCCCGAACTTAAAAAGATTTCATGGCCATCATTTCCAAAGTTTGTTGATCACGCTGTTCGTACACTCATTTTCTTGTTTCTTCTTACGGGCATCATTTTACTCTTCAACTACCTCATCACCTTAATTATCACCGGAGCTAACCTATGACCCCTAAAGTCAGATGGTATATCATCCAGACCTATTCTGGATATGAAAATGCCGTCAAGTCTGACTTAATGCGTCGTGTTGAGAGTATGGGCATGTCGGATTATATTTTCCGTGTCATTGTCCCAGAAGAAACAGTGATTGAGAAGAAAGCTGACGGTAAAGAAAAAGAAAAAATTAGACAACTCTTCCCAGGGTATGTCTTTGTTGAGATGATTGTTACCGATGAATCATGGTTTGTGGTGAGAAATACACCACGTGTTACTGGATTCTTAGGATCATCTGGAGGAGGAACAAAACCCGTTCCACTCTCACCAGATGAAATTAATCAGATATTACTCAAGGTCGGTATCATCAGCAAACCTACCTGGAATCATCTACTTGGTAAACAGGTTGAGGTCACCGATGGTACATGGCTTGGCATGAAGGGTGAAGTTACCCATGTCGATAATGATCAAGAGAAATTAACCGTTGATTTGGATCTATTTGGTCGAGCTACACCGACCGAAATTGATGCACATAACGTCAAAGAAGTTTAAAAAAGACGAGTTGTCGTCTTTTTTTATCGTTATCTAAATCAAAGTGAGGATATGAATTATCAATTTTATGCTATAATCCCAACAAGAAGTCATGAAATATCGACAGAGGTTAATGATGAAAAAACAAAAAATTAAGATCATTTTCATATTAATCACACTAAATATCATCTTTTCGATGGGGATGACTTTTGCCTATTGGGCATCATCTGTTTTTGGAAATCAAGATGATGGCTCCAGTGCTATCGATATTGGATTTTGGGGCATCCCTATTTATACAGCACAAGAATTTTATGATTTTGCAACAAAGACAAATAGTGTCGCCACAGATTTATATTATCTTCATAATGATATTGATTTTACAGGATTTACTTGGACATATAATGCATCCAACTATAATGTGACCTTTCGTGGAACGCTAAACGGGAATGGTAAAAAGTTATCAAACTTGACTATTACAAACAATAGCACCTCTTATTTATACAACGGGATATTTCCTAGAGGTAATGGTGCGAGTGTGTATGATTTAACATTAGAAAATGTCAATACCATCACCAATCTATCAGGTACTTCACAACGTTCGGGTTTACTCTTTGGTAATGTTTGGGGTGGAACCAACAACATCTCAAACATTAAGGTTATTGATTCGAGTTCTCAAGGTAACAGCACCAATGGTGTAGGTGGTCTGGTTGGGAATGTTCAAAATAGTACAACCATACTCAATCTATCACAGATTAAAGCTACCAACTTAAGGGTTTTTAATGATACCAGTTATGTGGGAGGGCTAGTTGGACGTATCGCCACCTCTGGTGGACGAGTCAATATGACTGATATTGACTTTGAAGGAGATGTATATGCCAATATAGTCACAAACACCGGTGCGTCATACGCAGGGGGATTGATCGGTTTTGTTCGATCAGGTGCCATCTTTTCAGTTGAACGTGCAGTTGTAGAAGCAACATTCCAAAACACCTTGGTGACCGCTTCAAACTATTTGGTCTATTCCAATAGATATTTAGGTGGAATCATGGGCTATAATGCGTCAGCTACAGCTAACGTCACATTAAATACAGTGTATGTCACAGGTAGTCTTTATACAAGAATTGATACCACAAGAAATGATGTAGGGACCGTTTCTGGCCGTGATGCAACTCAAGCTTCATTAACAAATGTTTATCACGCATATGTCGCGTATCGAAGTGTAGGCGGTGGAGTCAATTATACAGCGACTACACAAACCGGACAGATGAGTACACTCGTGAGTGCTTCTACACCACCATCTCAGGCGCAGTATGACACATTTTATGCGTGGCTAGTCGCTGGTAATCCTTTCTGGCAACAAGATCTCAATGGTCGACCATTTCTCGATATCTAGATAAAATAAAAGAGGCTCAGCCTCTTTTTTTATGCTACATAAATATAGCAACGCTGATTTAGTGGATCGATGATATACCTAGAATCATAGTCAATTAAAAGACTGACATGAGCATCGCGGAGACGATTGATAAACTCAATGTACTGAGATTTCGGTACGACTAATTCGTAACCAATTAACCCGACCTGACGTTCACTTCTGAGCGGGGCATCCCCATTCCATGTATTTAGTCCCAAATGATGATGGTAGCCACCATCACTCACAAACAGAGCAGATTTCATAAAAAGCATCATAGGGGTGAACCCCAAAACTTTACAAAAGAAGTCTTCAGCTTGTTTCAAGTTTGGAACATGAAAATGCAAATGACCAAGAATGGCATTGGAATCAATACGTTGATACAGTCGGTTACTTTTTTGTTTCATAAGAGATTCTACATCAAGAGGTTTGGTATACATATCGAGATGTCCATCCTGAGTAGGCCATTGCATTTTATCTTTATCACAATAAATTTCAAGACCGTTTCCATCGGGATCATCTAAGTAGATGGCTTCACTTACACCGTGATCAGATGCTCCTGAAATCGGGTAACGTTTTTCAGCTAACTGATGGATCACATCAGCAAGAGCAGTTCTAGTAGGAAATAATATAGCGGCGTGATAGAGCCCTTGTGTGATAGATAGAGGAACCGCATGATCATCTTTTATCAAACGGATCATTATGTCTTTTTCATTCGCAGAAAGTAAAACTTGATGTTCGTCTTGAGATAAAATGGTGAAGCCTAGAATATCGTGATAAAACGAGAGAGCTCTTGGTATATGTTGAATCAATAACTCTATGGATTTGATATGCATGACTTGGTGATTATGGAATGGATACATGATAACACCTCCCACCCTCATTGTAT
>QZKD01000044.1 GCA_003605085.1 Acholeplasma sp.
AATCACTTTGGCATTATCGCAAAGTGATTTTTCTTTTGGAAAGATATAAATGATTGGAGAAAATTTCTTGACCTAAGCATGCATGATATTATTATGTTAAAATGAGTTGAAGGCTGGTGATTTCATGATTGAAACTAAGCACATCACAAAATCCTATCAGATAGGGAAACAAGAATACCCAGTACTACGTGGAATTGATCTAAAAATTCAAGAAGGAGATTTTGTTTCGATCTGTGGACCTTCAGGGTCTGGTAAGACAACGCTTCTCTATGTTCTATCAGGGCTAGAACCCTATGATTCAGGCACGATTTTTTGGTCTGGTGTCTCGATGAACACGATGGATGATAAAGAAAAATCTAGATTGCGAGCGAAAGATATGGGGTTTGTCTTTCAATCGTATAACCTCATTCCCCACTTAGATGTCTATGAAAATTTAATGCTTGCCCAAGTGATTGGTGAAAAGATCAATAAAGAGAAGATGATGGAGTTACTGGAGATCGTAGGCATGAAGGAGTATATCCATCATTTTCCCGCCCAACTTTCAGGGGGCATGCAACAACGTATCGCCATTGCACGTGCCTTAATCAATGATCCTAAAGTCATTTTTGCTGATGAACCCATCGGGAACCTCGATTATCATCAAGGGATGGAAATCATGCATCTTTTCCAAACACTCAACAAAACCTATCATAAAACCATTGTCATGGTAACGCATAACGAAGATACCATTCGATTTGGAACACGTGTCATTCGATTATTAGATGGAGTGATCAACGATGAAGCGATGGTTCAATAGCTTCCTTTTTTCGTATCGTCTCGCGTATAAGAATATCATTAAACACCCACTAAGAACCTTAGCGATTGCACTTAGTTTTTTATCGTTGGTGATTGCCTTATTCTTATCACTTAGCATGCGTGAGTTTCTCACCACCTATTTCCTTGGTGAACTTGAAGAAAAATATCAGGATATCGATGTGACTGTGCGCGTCGGTCAAACCGGAAACGCACGATTCTTTACGATTCGCCCCTTTAATGAATCACTCGATCGCGCGGACTATGTTCAAGAAAGTGCTGCGTTTTTCACCATGGATGTATTAGTCGAACATGAGATGCATTTCTACTATATCAAATCGATGTCATCAGATTTGAATCAACTCGAAAAAGTAACAACCCTTCCGAGTGAACTCAACACGTTACAGGATCATGAAATATTAATCACCTCGTCACTTTCAGAAAAACTCAATCTTCATCAAGGAGATACCCTTACGCTATCGTTAGGCGAACTTGATCAAACCTATACGATCAAGGATGTCGTGATGGATGATGGCCTCTTTCAAGGGGATACAATCTTCTTGAATAAATCAGGAAGTTTGTCATTCTTTCTTACTGCACTCGATCCCGCACTCGCCGCACTTCCTAGTTTTGCACTGACCAATTTATACAATGAACTCTATGTAAATTTAAAAAATGAGATAAGCATTCAAGACTTTGAGGACTTCATGAGAGATTTGAATGGCTATGAGTCTCTATCGATCGAAGAAACGATTAATCTACAAGCAATTGATGAACAAATAAGCAGAAGTTTTTCGGTCTTCATGGTCATCACGATGATGGTTATTTTCGCGATTCTTTTGGTGCTTGAAACTTCCATCAAAGTCTACTTCAACGACACTAAAAAGACGAGAGGTTTAATCCATATTCTAGGCGGAAGACCCTTGTTTTCTTACCGTATGGTTCTTTATGAATTTTCGCTTTATATCGCCCTTTCACTCTTATTAGGTAAATATCTAGCTGAAAGGATTATACGCTTTGGTCTTTATTTTGTAGGTGGAACGGGAACATTCGATTTTCAGTCTCAAACCATCTATATTGTCCTTGCTTTGACTGTCATTATTTTTATATTTGTCTCGCTTAAAGATTATCATCAAACCAAGGAAACATCCGTCATACAATCAATGCGTGAACCCATCGTAAAAAGAACAAACACTAAGGTCTGGATATGGATGCTACTTGGTTTATCAACATTGATGTATATACTCACCTTTGTTCTATATGAAATGTCTTATATATCGCTTTACAGACTGATTTATGCGGTCATTCTGCTCATCGGACTACCCGCAGTCATCTATCCTATACTTATTCGTTATCAAAAAGATTCTATCCACAAATTTCACCTTTCGATGCTCTATCAAACCAAAGCATTTAGACACTATCTTTTCGTACTTTTGATTTCAGGGGTCTCAGTGCTATTGTTAGGACTTGCTCTAGGGCATATGGATCAGCGTTACTCCATCCATCGAGAAGAATTTAAGATCGATTACCTGATGACAAATTTCGTCTCTCGATATGATGAAACGTTATTAGAAATTCAAGATATGGCAGGTGTAAAGTCTGCGGATTCCATGCGTATCTATGAGAACATCAAGCTATTGGAATCCGGAGATTCGATTTTACAAACCATATCTCTTGATCCTGATATCATGGATACCTATTTCAACTATGAGATCAGTGAAGACGCCATGCTTTCTTTATCTAACTCAATACCTACCATCTTACTTCCTAATCGATTTAAAGAGGTGTATGATTTAAACATTGGCGACTCGATTTCAGTTAACCTTCACCCTGAAGCTCCTGAAGTGACGCTTGTTATCGGAGGATTCTATGAGAAATATTTATCCAACCTCGCCTTCACAAATCTTGGAAACTTTAATGTTTTTAAAGATTTAGGTATCCAGACAATCGCCATCACAAATGACGATGCTATCTCTTCTACATTGTATGAGGATCTCATTCGTACGTATAGCCCCCGACTTATCTATGTGGTGGATTATCAAGCACAAGTCGAAGCCCATGTAGGACGCATGGAGCGTTCCACTAATTACATGGCACTGATTATCGTGGCGATTATCATCTGCTTTGTCATCTCGATGATGAACCATTCACTCCTCATGTTTGAACAGATGAAGAAAAACTATGCCAGAATGCAAGCTTTAGGTATGAACCAAAAACAACTCATCCTCATGCTCATCAAGAGTGGGTTCATGCAGATGATCATTGTCTTTATTATCTCCAGTATTGCTTTTACGTTAGTTGCGCTCAATATGACGGATTTGATCTTAATTTCAGGCGAATACGAGAAGATTAACCTTATGATAAGTCCTTATCTATTAGGCATTGTCTTAATGACTTTCATTACCTTTACGGTTCAATTAGTTTACATTTACCGAATTCTTAAGTTAAGTCCAGCCCCAACGCTAAGACTTTACGAATAACAACGCGTTATTGACATAATCTTGAAAGAATTCGATGTATAATAATACTGCCAAACACTTAGTGTTTATCACGTCTATCTAGACAAGGAGGAATTGGATATGAGAAAGTTTTTCATGATGTTTATGACGGTCATGTTCGCTTTTGTGCTGTTCGCGTGTGATCAAATCGAACTCACATTAGATGCACCCGGTAATGTCACCATCACTGATGGGATTGTGACATGGGATGCCGTCGAGGGGGCAGAAGAGTATTTAGTTTTTGTGGGGACAGAGTCATTTACAGTGACCACCACATCTCTTGATTTAAATGAACTTGGACTCACCGCAGGAAATTATACGGTGTATGTCATTGCAAGAGCAGGAGAACAAGTTTCTTTACCATCATCTAACCAGGCATTTAATGTTGAAGATATTACTGTGGATATGGATCTACTTAACCAAGCGCTCTTTGCGATGGTTGATCCCACGTATGCACCCGACTTAACCGAAGATGATTTTGAAGACTCTTGGGAATACCGTGATTATCAACGTACAACAGCACTTGTTGAAACATTCTCTCAAAGTGCCATTGATATGGGTATGAATGAAACGACAACGTTAGCGATCTTTACGCAAGTCATGGCATTGATGACCACCATGAGCTCTGGTGAAATCGAAGATGTCTCCGATATGAAGGCAGAACTTGATGTCTTTGGAACTTTCGGTATGGAACCTGCTGATGTCGCATTACTCGTCTATAACTTATTGCTTACTGGTGTAGATCAAATCATTTTGGATGAAACAATAGGCATCCAAGAAGATCAGACGAGACTTGATGAACTCGAAGTTATGGTCAACAACTTTAAGACGAGTACAGAAGGCCAAGCCCTCTATCTCGCACTCAAGGCGTACACACCTGTAGATTATTACGATGAACTCGATTTATTCTTCGCATTAGATTTTGAATCATGGCAGTACTGGGAACTGATGAATGTCGTTGCGTATGACATCGTCCCCAATGTTTACTATGAATGGA
Source organism: Acholeplasma sp. (assembly GCA_003605085.1). Classification (GTDB taxonomy): domain Bacteria; phylum Bacillota_I; class Bacilli_A; order Acholeplasmatales; family Acholeplasmataceae; genus Peloplasma. The sequence goes on from QZKD01000044.1 coordinate 4,288, forward strand.
ATGATACTTATTATTTTGATTATGATAATCAATTCATTCCCTTATTCCACGAAATTTTTGTTGCCATGAAGGCTGCAGGTCAAACCACCATACTTGAAGGATTCTTATATAATAGTTGGCCAACCATGATGTCACCATTTGAAGGTGTAATCAACTACTCAGATGAACTATACTGGTTGAATGAAGACATCGTCAATGCAGAAGCACAAATTCCTCTTCTTCAAGATTTCAAACAGCTTTTAATCGATGAAGAAGTCATGATCAAACAAGCCATTGAAGATTTTGTGACCTATATCAACAATCTTTATGAAGCGATTAGTCCTGAACTTCTTACAGCATTAGATACCGTTTCTACTGGCACGTTTGATATGGATGAAATTTTCATCATCAAGGATGAAGTTCTTGATATGCTCATTACGACATTACCGGATGCAGCAGCATTTGGTGATATGTACGAAGTTTTATTCACCATTTCTGCAGCGTTTGGAGATACAAGTGCTACTGAAATGACGATGCACGCCGCATATTTAGGTAATATCGATCACGCCGCGGTTGAACTTGCCCTTCTTTATATCGACAGCGTCACTCAAACCGACGTTGAAGCCATCATGACGATTACTGATGGTATGGTCGTTGAAGAAGAATTCTATGATGAATATTGGGATTACTACTATTATGAAACAACCACAGATCCTTATAAAGTCATCGAACTCGCCCTTTATGTGCTAAATCATATCGATACGTTTGTCACAACAAACCAAACGAAAGTCGATGCACTCAACACACTTCTTGACGATGCAGAAATGGAACAAGTATTCACTAAAGTTCTCAATAACTTTGCAGCCATTGCTAGCGAACAGATGAGTGAAGAAGAAGCCGCAATCCTAACCATGGTCGTCGATGAAGTGATCGCAAGCTATGATGATCTTAAAGCCGTCGTTAACTTAATGAAGACGATTGGTGTTGATGTCCTAACGGAATTCATGGTGAGTGAAGCGGAACTTATCTTAGACATTTTAAGTCTTCAAGATTTTGCTGAACCTACACAAGCAATGATTGCAGTCGTTGAAGAAATCATTGATGATATTCTCCCTTATAACACCGCATTCTTTGGTCCTATGGATTTAGCAACCATTGAAAGTGTATTACGTGTGGTTCGCATTCCATTACTCGTGGCAGCAACAACCGATGGTGGTATCCTAGAAGCAGACTTTAACACCGCTTTTGAAGCGATTGTCGATGATGCAGCACAACTCATCTTTAATGTGAGAACACTTGAAGAATCAGCATATGCACAACTTGCAGCCAAGGATCTTCAAGGCATCATGTTTTCAAATACTTGGGAACAAGAATTTGATACCGATCTCATGCTCACTGTTGTCTTAGTGCTCGATTCTACATTGACCACAGCATTTGAAGATTTACTCTTTGATTCCATCGATCTACTCTTTGATAACATCATAGGTGATTCCAATGTCTTGAATCTAACCGATATGTTATCTACCGATGTGGATATGATGCAACAAGAAGTGATCGATATGATTTCTGGTAAGATTGCAGATATCCATACAGCAAGAGGTTATATCGTCGATGGTACGATCACACCTGAAGATATTACGTTCATTCAAGGTATCTTCAATGATATGCCACAGGAACCTGCTCTAAATTAGTTTACTTAATCTTTAAAAGATAAAAGGCCATCTCTACCGACAAGGTATGGATGGCTTTTCTTTATATATCCATTCAAAAAAATGTTCATATGTGAAACAAAACACAGAAAAACAACAAAAATGTTTCACATAAGGCGGAATACGGTTGAATATAGTCAAACTAAATAATGCATACTCATTGATAATTAAATTAAACTGAAGCGCGCCAAAGCATGCTTCTTTATGGTGCCGTTCAAATAAGGATTTCAAGTAAGCAGAAATACAGTTATCTTCATTATCGTGATGAAGGACGACTATCTATGGATGTTATTGATATCTCATTATGGTTTAAGACAACCAATGGGGACAACATAGACTCCATCCTGTCGTTGATAACCTAATTGAGTATTTGTTACAATCATTAAAAATGACGGTTTAGTCGTTTGGTGTAAACTAGCAAGTTTGATAAGATTATCTGCCGCTTTATCAACCTCATTCTCCCCCATTTTTACCTCTATTCCTGCCCAACGACCATCACTTAGTTCGATGATTAGATCTATCTCTAGACCCGAAGAGTCAAGATAGTGAAATACAGAACCTTTAAGCTTTTGAGCATAGATTCTTATATCTCTTGTACAAATAGACTCAAAGAAAAAACCAAATGTATTAAAATCATTTTTTAATTTCTCAGGAGATAAACCCAATGCAGCAACTGCAATGGATGGATCAACAAACTGTTTCTTATCAGATGTTCGAATCGTTGATGAACTTTTGATCTTTGGCCCCCACGCTTTGACATTTTCAATGATAAATAGTCTTTGAAGTGCATTTACATACGAATCAAATGTTTTGTAGTCAAGTAATAAGTCTTCATTAATTTGATCTTGATAAATTGTCTTGCTTGTAACCAATGTTGATATGTTTCTAGCGTAACTGCGTAACAATTTACGTATCTTTTCTTTGTCTTTCTTTATGCCATCAACTTCATCGACATCACGTTTAATAAGACTTTCTAACAAATCTCTAACCACAGATAATTGATCATTTGTGTCTAAATCGATACTTCCTGGCCAGCCTCCTCGACATATATATTGAGCGATGTCATTGATGGAAATGCGAGATTTGACAGGCTTCAGTACTTCACCATTAAAAAGAGATTCAAGCGACACGCTACCCGATGAATCACCGCTTTCGAACAAGCTCATTGGTCGCATAGTTATTGAGGTTATTCGACCCGTTCCAGTGTGTGAAACAGGTAAATTCTGTTTTTTTGTTGATCCCGTTAAAAGGTAGCTCCCGGTTGATTTATTTTCATCAATGTCCAGCCTAATGAAATCCCATATTTCAGGCACCTCCTGCCATTCATCAAAAAGAATTGGCTTTTCACCTGCTAATACCTCATCTTTCGAAATGGTTGCTAAAGTTTGGTATTGTTTTTTTGTTATAGGGTTTTGTAGTCGAATGATGGTTTTTGAAAACAACTCAGCCGTTGTCGATTTACCAACCCATTTGGGTCCTTCTATAACCACACCTCCGCTATATTTCATTTTATCTGCAATATCTTGCTCGATAAGTCTTTTACGATAGTTTTTAGGAATCATGTTGAATTCACCTCTACCATGATTATATCACCATTCCAATAAAAAGCAATTTAATAATCCAATAAATATAAATCAAATAATCCAATTATTGTAGAATTTAATAGTTTTTTACTTCACTTATGGGAATACATTTTTACTCTCCATAAAAAAATGGTTACTTCACACCTCGGAAAGATGGAAAGCAACCACTGATTGTTTTTCTAGATGCTTACGATGAATGTATTTCTTAGCTGCCTTGACCACCTTGTGGGATATTTCCCTTAGCCTGATTGACACGATCTTCGTTACGTGTAACAAAGGCATCATGCATTGCTTGATAGTTTAATAAATAGGCTTCTTTGACACCAGTTAAATCAGGTTGAGTGATCGTTTTATCAAGAACGGCTTGATGGTGGGCTTGGACTTGACTCATGAGTGCTTCTGCGAGTTCATCTTTGATGGCTTGACTATAGAGTTCACGTTCATTTTGGTAAGTTTCCATGTAACCTTGATGGGTATCTACAAGATGAATGATGAGTTCTTGGATGGGTAACATCAACACGTCATCGATGATGGCTTCTGGATAAGCTTCCATATAAGAGAGGATCAATTTCGCATATCCAGCACTGATGTCATAGAGATCGATTAAGTTTTGTACCGCTTCATCGATTTCACCATGATTAAGAACGACGGCACCAATCGCATTTTCTTGAAAATACGTTTGAAGTCTTGTTTGAACCTGAACCTGAAGGTTAGTTGCTTCTCCATCATTCATGGAAGACGTCTGAACTACGACAGCATTATCGCTTCGGGTTAAATCAATATACCCTGTATCTACGGCAGCATTCAAATAGTTTTGTAATGCTTGCTCATAATGCAGACCGATGAGTTGAAGACCTGCACCGACGATTTCTGCGTCTTCATTTTTGTACATGTAACTTAAGACATTTCCTTCAGGATCTAAGATGAATTCAACTTTAGGATTAATATCTAAAGTGAGAAGAGATCCTTGTCCTTGCTGTACTTTATCTTTTGCTTCAGATTTTCTTGCTTCATTGGCTTGAACAAATTCTTGAACCTTCAAAGCATAATTATTCAAGTACTGTGCTAAGACTCCAGTCATATCGGGCTCTACAGCAGTACCCGCAGTAACTGCGTCACGGTGTGCTTGAACTTGTGTTTGAACCATCGCCTTCATTTCATTTTTAATGAGTAATGCTTCAGATTCTTTTTCGTTTTGGTACTGTTGGTATTGATTGATTTGATAAGATGCAATTGCTTCAATCAGATCAGTAGGAGACATGAGAAGAACATCATCAACAACAGATTCTGGATTGGCTTCTAGATAGGATAGAACTAGTTTGGCAAAACCATAAGAAATCTCATGAGTATCTGCAAAGGCGATCAATTCTTCATTGACTTCACCCTTGTTGATGATCACAACACCTAAGACTTCATCATGAAAGTATGTTTCTAAGGTTGTTTGAACCTGGGCTCTAGACTGTTCATCTAAATCTTCATCTAAGGAACCTGCCATTACGGCCACACCATTATCGTTTCGTGTGACATCGATGTAACCCGTTTCAATGGCTGCATTCATGTAAAGTTGCAATGCTTCTTGATAGGTTTTACCGACTAAGGTTAAGCCAGCACCGACGATTTCTGCATCTTCATTTTTGTACATGACGCTATAGACATAACCTTGAACATCAACGACGAGTTCAATGGCTGGATTGATATCCACGGAGAGCATGCGAGGAACTTCACCATTCAATTTGGCTTTCGCTTGATTGGTTCTTTCTTCGTTTCGTGCTCTGTAGGTTGCTTTCATGCCTTCATAGTCGCCTTCATACTGTTCTTTTACACCGGTTAAATCGGGTTGTGTTTTTGTCCCTGCAGTAACCGCATCTTTATGTGCTTGTACTTGCATCTGGACCATCGACTTGAGTTCATTCTTGATGGCTAATGCATCCGTTTCTTTTTGACTGCGATAGGTATTCATGGCACCTTGATGATTGGTGATCAATTCAGCCATGATATCCTTTGGCGTCATCAGAAGAAGATCTTCAAGAGTGACTTCAGGATTGAGATCAAGATAGGATAAAGCCATCTTAGCAAACCCAATAGATACGTCATGTTCATCAGAAAAAGCGATGACATCTTCATCTAACGTTCCATGGTCTAAGACGACAACACCGAGTGCATTGTCTTGAAAATAGGTTTGAAGTTTGGTCTGGACGGTTTCTTGGAATTCACCTATCACTTCTTCATCCCCGTGAGTCGCCATAAGAGCAACCGCTTGATCTGCACGTTCAACATCGATATATCCGGTATCGACAGCTGCACCAATATATGCCATGAGGGCATCTTCATAATTCATTCCTACAAGGTCAAGTCCTGCAGCCACGATTTCACCGTCTTCATTGGTTAATCGATAGCTTTTTACTTTTTCATCATTTCCGATGATCAATTCGATATTAGGATTGATTTCGACCGACAACAACACATCTGTGGTCGTTTCAGGATTTAAACTTCCTTCGCAAGCCACGAGAAAAGTGAGTAAAAACAAAGATGTCAAAACATAGAACATTCGCTTCATTTTTTATACCTCTTTTCTTCCTCTCTCACCTTATATACCCTATTAGTGAATGGCTTTATTGGAAAAAGAATAAAAAAGAGCCCCTTGCATCGGTAAATGAAGGGGATAGTTATTTTTTGGAGAGTATTTCAAACTTATGGGACAGTTTAGAACCCGATTGCTCGTTTCGGAATAGTTAGACAACTAGTTTCTTGATTTCATATGAATAAACACGATTAGAACCATCTGTATAAAATCACTTAATCCATATCCGGTTATGTTTGTATCTATCACTGGAGTCATGTACATATGTAGCGCCATAGAATTGTATCATACATTTAAAAATCTGAAGTATCAACTTTAAATCTGTTATGGGAGTTTAATTAAACTGATATATTTTTCAATCTCACTTTCATAATTAGTATATATTTTCTTCGAACAATACATTTCATTAAGTTCCATCTGTGATAAAAAATATCCAATTTTTTTGATATCTATTCTGAACATGATTGTATTCGGACTTTGTTGCAAATGCTGAATTGTTTTTATGTCTATGTTTTGAGGGATATCGGTGAATAGATATATAGTATTAGTCTCAATAAACATAAAATTTATACTGGATATCTCTATTTGCTTCAATGTCCTTCTAAAATAAGTAATCTTTATTGTACCATCCACTAATAGAACTTTTGAAAAAAGATGTTTTCTAATTAAGAAAAATAGTACGTCAAATGTGATTGCAAAAATGATCCCAAAACATATACCAAGTATACCTTCGTTAGTTCTTTCGGTTTCAATCATATAACCAATTGAAACTCCAATTAATAATAACATACTTAGGTTGATCACAAATATTGCTAAGATTATGTTTGCCATAGAATTATATTTTAAATTCATTCTTTCTACCCCTCATTAACTAGTTGTAACTTTTTCTTAAATAACTTACATAATCAAAAAGCATGGCTCCTTGAATACTGAGATAATTATAATAACCATTAGATGCTACTGAATTAGGTAAATAACCCGCAGACGCTCCTCCAATTGCCGAAATGATTAATCCACCAACAGAAACATTGTTTAGATTTCCATACATATATGCAGTTTGACCAAGATATGTTCCAACAGATGCAATACTGTTTATCCCCATATGAATTCCAATATTAACAACTTCGTTAGCAGCCATTGTGACAGGATTAACAATTCCAAAAAATGAACCTAAAGCAACACCGAACATAAACGAAGTGCTTGAAGCGTTTAATATGTCCTCCACGCTTCCACCTGAACAGGCAGTCATTATTCCTGATGCCAGCATTGAAGTTGTTCCCCCAATCACAGCACCAGCAAAGGCTGAAGTTGCAATAGTCACAACCGTTGAGGCTGCTCCTGTTCCTAGTGAAGTACCAGTAAAACCAGCTGCAAATGCAGCACCAACACCTACTCCAGCAATTCCAGCTGTGGCTATCGTTGCAATCGCTAATACCGCAATTATTCCAACACCTATTGCTACATTTCTCAACCATTCTGGCATATATCCGGTTATGTCTGAATACATGACTGGATTGTTAGCACAATATGTTTAAAGGACCATTAATATTGTATTGCATCAATATTTATTTGACAGACTCCAACAGATTTGCTTTTCCTTGCTCAAATTCTAAGTAAACTTTGTTGTTAAATGAAAGACTTATGATTGGACGATCATAACCATCATAAAAGATCCTTGGGGCAGTAGTGAATGTTATCACATCACCAACACTAACTTCCTCATAAAAATTGCTATTACTTAATATTTGTTCGTTTGAAGAGATAACTTTGAAAAAACCATTGTAATGGTATGTATCTTCAAGTTCAATATAAATGTATAGAGTACCGTTTTTGTCATCAAATTCAGTTTCAATAATTTCTCCACTTAAAGTCTTATAATTTTCATCGTCAGAATAGTATTCAGTCATTCTATATGAATAAGAACATCCCGACAATAATAACGATAATGAAAGCAGGCATATAAATATATTAATAATATTTTTAGTTCTCATAAATTTAAACTCTCCTTAAAAACTAATACTATACTAAATAAATGAATTGCTTGATTCATTAGAGCATCCCCAATATACTAAAATACCAGTACGCTTTTGATATATCAGATGTTATATGGTATCTTGATTCAACTCCACCAAATATGTCAGCAGTTATTTCCCAAGGTTGTTCAGTATACATATCATTTGGCCCGTGAAAAGTAAATTCGAGCCATGATGGCACTCCAATACCAAATCCATATTTTACTGGACCCAATTTCATCAATTGAATGCTATGACCGTATTCATGTCTCAAATCGTCTTCAGCATATGGTCCGAAGCTATCTTCCCTATCCATAAAAATCGCATAAAAAGACCCGGATCTTGAATTCGTTCTAAATACAGGAACACCTTTATAAAATGAGACTTTAGTAGAATCCATTGTCAGAGCTTCATTTGAGTTGAATGGATTCCAACCAATTAATTTCATGTCCCCTCGAATATTCTCATCTATGATAGATAGCAAAACCATTCCTATATAACATTCAACTGAAATAGCTATTTGTGACAAAATTCCAAAGAAAGATTCACCATTTGGATCTACAGACATGACTGGAGTAATGTAGTCAGAGATAACCACTTCTTGAAGTTTATTCGCGCAAAGTAGCCATCAAGGGTTTGAAATAATGTTTTTCATACAATGAAGAATATGATGGATAAAGAAATCTTTTGAAATAATCAAAAGGCAACATCATCCCAAAGTTCTTTGATAGTTTTTCCTTCTATTTTGAAATGATGAAGCATATCGATAATGGAAGAAAAATCTTCACTTCGTTCGGATATCTTGTTTGAACCATCGAATTCAGTTATAAACATTGAAGTAATGCCCGGTGCCCCATGATCGACTTGATAGACCTTATTGTTTAGAGAGAACCAAATTTCATCATTGGTGGTCAACAAGACCACGTATTCCTCATAAGAGATTTTTTCTCTCTTTTGGTATTTATGATAAGTTAGTTCAAAAATATTATTGGATTTAGGATTAGATCTAAATTTCATTTCATTTTCCTCCTAACAACCACCAAATTAACTCTAGGTAGCTCATATGTCCACCTGTTCTCCCCGTCATTCCTGGTCCAGTCCATCCATGAAAATGATTGTATGGTATGTTACCGTGGGGGTAGTCAAAATCAAATAGAATATTGCCATTTTGATCATAATAATGATAACCGTTTGGCGCGCCATCATAACCAAGATTGGGTGTTCTCGTAGCGCGCAAATTATATGCGCGTCCAGCAATCTGTCCTATGCTTGATGCTACATTTAAGCCAAAATATGTCCATCCATATGCGTTGTCGCTTAACCCTGTCCAACTCTGAATATAATTGACTCCCGTGACTGCATCAACGATCTCGCTTGCTCCAAATGCAGCGGTCGCACAACCTACTAGAATGAGTGTAATACCACCAATTAATCCTGGAGTTCCTAATCCTAAAATTGAACTCCCAGTGGTAATGGCCCCAGCGCCATTTGCAATTGAAGATGCCCCTCCGATTGCTTGTCCTATTGCAGGAGAAACAGCATTTGCAATAAGACCTAATGATCCACCAATTATAAGACTAATTCCTATTCCTTGAGCCCCCGGGACAAAGCACAAAGCGATTCCTAATGCTAATTGGCCACCTGATATTGCCCAGTTCCACCATGGTGCATATCCGGTTATGTACGAATACATGACTGGGTTGTTGGCACAATAAGTATAGAGGTTGAGACCCACATGGTTCGAGGGATCGAGATAGCCCATGCCATCCTGACTGATGAACCTTCCGATCGAGGGATCGTAGTAGCGGGACTGCAGGTAGTAATACCCCGTCTCCTCCTCGAAGCGATAGCTGCGATATCGGTAGGGATTGATGTCCTTGAGGATGCCCGTCGCCCTGATCTCG
>QZKD01000002.1 GCA_003605085.1 Acholeplasma sp.
AAGAGGTTATGTCATCGTTTGGGTGAGTGGCTTTGGGATTGCTTTGCTGGATGAAATTATTCAGATCGTTGTTCCTGGACGTGCCTTTCAACTAAGTGATCTTTTGATTGATCTATCAGGTATCATCCTCGGTAGCCTAATTGTCATCATATTTCCATTTATTGGTAAGTCTCTTGTAGAAACCAAAAAATCATGATAAAATAGCATGTGAAAAGCGAAGAAGAGGAAAAACGTTACATGATCCACTTTTAGAGACAGATTGGTTGGTGAAAAATCTGATGGTATGTAAGGGAAGTCGCCTTGGAGCTGATGATCTGAAAAAAAGTAAGATCATTCGACATTCCACGTTAAGGAAATTGAGGGCTAGAATTTTTCTAGAACTAAGGTGGTACCGCGTATAATACGTCCTTAGATATAAGGGCGTTTTTATTTTTTTTGAGGTGATGATATGAAGTCTTTAGAAACCAAACGCATGATCTTAAGAGCTTTGTCTTTAGAAGACTTAGAAGAATTTAATCGCTATGCCAAAAAGCCACATATTGGACCGATGGCAGGATGGGCTCCTCACACCTCTTTAGAAGAATCAAGAGCGATTTTAAACATGATGATCAAGGAGAATGAAGTTTGGGGGATCACGGTGAAACCATCCCCCAAAATCGTGGGTACGATAGGACTTCATGTAAGAAACTTTCATAATGCTGTCCTTAATCAAAAAGAAGTGGGTTATGTGATCGATGATGTTTTTTGGGGACAAGGTCTGATGGTCGAAGCTGTCAAAGCTGTCTTAGATTACGCATTTTTTGAACTAGAACTCACAAAAGTCCTCTGTGGACACGCCAAAAATAACTTACAAAGCAAGCGAGTAATCGAAAAATGTGGTTTTACGCCCACGGGAATCGATCTACGCGATCACTTTGATGGCACAAAAATAGAAATTTTGATGTATGAAATGACAATAAACCAATATAAGGAGTTAACACCATGACAAAACTAGCAACCAAATATGATTTTAAAGAGGTCGAAGAAGGCCGTTACCAAACGTGGTTAGATGCCCGTTATTTTGAAAGTGGGAATATGAAAAAGATTCCCTTTACGATTGTGATCCCACCACCCAATGTCACCGGAAAACTGCACTTAGGGCATGCCTGGGATAATACCTTGCAGGATATCATTATTAGACGTAAACGCATGCAAGGCTTTGATGCGCTTTATCTCCCTGGTATGGACCATGCAGGGATCGCCACCCAAGCCAAAGTCGATGAACGTTTGAAAATGCAAGGACTTTCTCGTTATGATTTAGGCAGAGAAGGCTTTTTGAAGCAGGCTTGGGATTGGAAAGATGAATATTCTTCCCATATCCGTAAACAGTGGGCAGCATTAGGAAATTCTCTAGATTACCATAAAGAACGATTTACTTTGGATGATGACTTAAATAAGGCTGTCAATCACGTTTTCATCACCCTTTATCAAAAGGGTTATATCTACCGGGGTCACCGGATCATCAACTGGGATGTTGAAGCGAAAACTGCCTTATCCAATATCGAAGTAGAACATGAAGAAACGATGGGAAAACTCTATTATTTCAGATATCCCTTCGTCGAAGGGGATGGATTCATGGTGATTGCTACCACGCGTCCTGAAACGATGTTTGCAGACCAAGCTTTGATGGTTCATCCAGAGGATCAAAGATATCAACGTTATGCCGGTAAAAAAGTTTATATTCCAGGCACGAAAGTTGCCATCCCCATTATTACCGATAGTTACGTCGATATGAGTTTTGGTTCAGGTGTCGTTAAAGTCACTCCAGCCCATGATGCGAACGACTTCGAAGTCGGTAAACGTCATCATCTAGACATGCCTTTATGTATGCATGAGGATGGAAAGATGAATGCTATGGCCTTTCAATATGAAGGCATGGACCGCTTTATCTGTCGTGATGCGTTAATTAAAGATTTAAAAGCCCTAAACTTAGTTGAAAAAATTGAAGATTATACCAATAATTTAGGATACTCAGAACGTACGGGTGTCGTGGTTGAGCCTAGACTATCTTTACAATGGTTTGTGAAGATGGAAGAACTTGCTAAACTCTCTTTAGAAAGATCAGAAACCGAATTTATTCCCGCTCGTTTCAAGAAGATCTTTATTAACTGGATGACCGATATTCAAGATTGGTGTATCTCAAGACAGCTTTGGTGGGGTCACCGCATTCCTGCGTGGTATAAAGGGGATGAGGTCAAGGTTCAAGTTGAATCTCCCGGAACGGACTGGCATCAAGATGAAGATGTTCTTGATACATGGTTCTCATCGGCATTATGGCCTTTTTCAACGCTGGGATGGCCTAATATTTCTGAAGATTACAAGCGTTACTATCCGACCGATGTTTTAGTCACCGGGTATGATATCATTTTCTTCTGGGTCGCAAGAATGATCTTCCAAGGCCTAGAATTTACTGGAATCGATCCTTTCAAACACGTTTTAATTCATGGCTTGATCCGTGATAAAGAAGGACGTAAGATGAGTAAATCTTTAGGGAATGGTGTCGATCCGATGGATGTCATCCGCAAGTATGGGGTTGATGCACTGCGTTATTTCTTATCGACCAATTCAGCACCTGGTGCCGATCTTCGTTATGAAGAAGAAAAAGTGGAATCCTCTTGGAACTTTATCAACAAGCTATGGAATATAACTCGCTTTATCACGATGAATATCGAGGACTACAGTTTAGTTATCAATAAGAAAGACTTAAAAATCGTGGATAAATGGATTCTTCATCGCATGAATGAAGTCATTTTAGAAGCCGATCAAAACTATGAGAAGTATGAATTTGGCGAAGCATCTCGCGGACTATATAACTTCATTTGGGATGAATTTGCAGCATGGTATGTAGAATGGTCAAAGATTAGTTTAAATGATAACAATACTCGAAAAACTACGCAAGCTGTCTTGATTCATGTTCTAAAAGCAATTTTGAAATTGATGCATCCATTTATTCCTTTTGTTACAGAAAAATTATATTTGGAAATCAGTTCTGAAAAGTCGATTATGAATTCCGATTGGCCAACTGTAAATCCTGATTTTGTTTTTCCTGAATCTAAAAAGTTCATGATTGAAATTATTGACAGCATAACAAAGGTACGTAATCTTAGAGCAGAAAACAACATAATTCCTTCAAAACAATTAGATTTTGATTTAACTATAAATGATAAATTTCGATATAAGTGGTTAATATCAAACAAGAATCATCTAAATAAGTTTTTAAATGCCTCTAACATCAACATTTCATACGAAATGAATTCAAACTATGAAACCATTCTTTTAGTTGGCAAATTGATTAATACTTATATTAAAAAATCAGGCATTATCGATCCAGAAAAAGAAAAAGAAGCTTTGCTTCGCCAAAAAGATGTTTTAGAAGCGGAAATTAGACGCAGTGAAACTATCTTAAACAATCCGAACTTCGTTGCACGTGCTCCTGAAGCGAAGCTCGCCCAAGAAAAGGAGAAATACCAATCATACCAAAAACAGTATGACATGGTGATCGAAAAGCTCAAAAGTTATGTTTAATACCGTACAAGAAGCGATTACTTGGATTGAAGTCCAGGTGAAGTTTAAACCCAAAACGGATTTAATCCGGATGGGAGAAGCATATAAGATGCTAGGTGTCGATTTATCAGGCATAAAAAAAATTCATGTGGCAGGAACCAATGGAAAAGGTTCCGTGTGTAGTTATCTATCGCACATTTTATTAAAAGCCGGATATAAGGTGGGGACTTTCACCTCACCTTATTTGGTGCGTTTTCATGAGCGTATTCGTTTCAATATGAACGAAATCAGTGATGATGAGCTCTTAGAACTCATTAACATCATCTATTCATTTAATGAAAGTTTCGCGAAAACTTACGGGGAGCATCTATCTTTCTTTGAACTTTTGACCTTGATGTCATTTCTCTATTTTAAGCATAAAGAAGTGGATGTCATGATCATGGAAGTAGGACTCGGGGGATTATTGGATGCGACCAACATTTTGACCTATGATTTACCACTTATTGTCTCGATTGGTTTTGATCATATGAAGCAATTAGGCAATACCTTAGAATCGATTGCGATGAATAAGTTAGGAATCGTTAAAGAAGGGAATCACTTGATCACGACAGTCGATCCTTCACTTCATGAGTACTTTAAAAAGAGTATCGAAGAGAAGAAAGCAACCGCTGAATATTTAACGTTGCATGATGTCAAAGTCTTAAATGATAATCCTCTGGTGATCGAGTACTTAGGTGAAACCTATCCAATCTCACTGAAGGGATCCTATCAAGTGTTGAATGCATTACTCTCGATTCGAGCGATTCATTACTTATTTCCAGAGATTAAGAATGACATCATTCGAAAAGGTTTATCCTCAACCCTCTGGCAAGGACGCTTGGAAGAAATGGATTATCATGTCTATATCGATGGTGCACATAATACACATGCCATGGATGCACTGATTGAAACCGCTCATTCCACGTTTAAAGATAAAAAGATTTGGGTTTTATTTTCTGCCTTAGGGGATAAAGATATTCCAGGTATGCTTACCAAGATCAAGACATTTGCAGAAAAGATCGTAGTGACATCATTTCCTGATCCACGCTTCATTGATCTTATACCTTTGATTGGTGACCTTCCTTATGTCCAAAATCCGATGAACGCAATCCATACCTTAATGCAGCAAATGAGTGATGATCATCTTTTGATCATTACAGGCTCACTTCACTTCATCGGCTACATCAAAAAGAACTATAAACGCACTTGCTGAAAATTTTACAGAAAATCTCTTGAAATTTTCATAAATATCCGTATAATAGAAGTAAATTCAAAGATTGAGAAGAGTAACTTGATGTTTTCATTTAGTAAGCGAGCCTGTGGTGGTGGAAGACAGGTCTAAAGAAATCAAGCGAATGGCCTCATGAGAAGCAGGGTGAAATAAGTAGCCTGAGCCGGGAATTCCCGTTATAGAATAAGAATATAAAAGTCTAAAAGATGGAGTATTCGATCAAGGGGAAATTAATTTCCTAAATTTGGGTGGCACCACGAGCTTCTCGTCCCATAAACGACGAGAGGCTTTTTTTTGTACCCACTTGACGATCCCAAAGACGGAGAGGAAAAGAAGATGGAGTTTGGCAAGTTTGGCGGACAATTTGTCCCTGACCACATTTTAAAGGCGGTCAAAGAAGTTGAAGAGGCTTATAACACGTATAAGCAGGATCCAGAATTTTTACATGAGTTTAAGACGCTCTTACATGAGTATGCTGGTCGTCCCAGTTTGCTTTATTATGCAAAAAATATGACCGAGGATTTAGGTGGGGCGAAAATCTATTTTAAACGCGAGGACTTAAATCATACGGGGGCACACAAGATCAATAACGTGCTTGGTCAAGCCTTGTTAGCGAAAAAAATGGGTAAGAAGAAACTCATTGCTGAAACAGGTGCTGGTCAACACGGTGTCGCAACCGCCACTGCAGCTGCACTTTTTGGGATGGAATGTGAAATCCATATGGGTGCGGTTGACTGTGAAAAACAAGCTTTAAACGTGTATCGTATGGAACTCTTGGGAGCCAAAGTGGTCCCTGTTCAGTTTGGCTTAAGAACGCTTAAAGAAGCGGTGGATAGTGCCCTGATGACATGGAGTCAGGAACTGGATACGACGTTTTATTTGATCGGTTCAGCGGTTGGACCTCATCCATATCCCGTCATGGTCAAAGACTTCCAAAGCGTGATTTCAAGAGAAATCAAAGCACAGATGTTAGAAAAAGAAGGCCGTTTACCCGATATGGTCATCGCCTGTGTGGGTGGTGGATCCAATGCGATTGGGGCATTTGCTGACTTTTTAGACGATAAAGATGTGAAACTCGTGGGTGTTGAAGCCGCAGGTAGGGGGTTAAACACCAAAGATCATGCAGCAACAATGATGCTAGGACAAACCGGGGTTATTCATGGTATGAATACCAAAGTTCTTCTGGAACCGGATGGTGAAATCTCTCCTGTCTATTCGATTTCAGCAGGTCTTGATTACCCCGGTGTCGGTCCTGAGCATGCGTATTTAGAAGAGATTGGTCGTGTGGAATATACATCCGCTACCGATCTTGAAGCGATTGAAGCCTTTGAATACTTATCTAAAAAAGAAGGAATTATTCCTGCGATTGAGTCGTCTCATGCGATTGCTGAAGTGATGAAGCGTGCCAAGACTTTACCCAAAGAGACAATTATTGTCGTCAATCTTTCAGGACGTGGGGATAAAGATGTCAAACAGATTGCAAAATATCAAGGAAAAACACTGATTGACTAAAGATTTTACAAACTGCATGATGCGTTCATGCAGTTTTTATTTTATAATGGAAATGTGAAATGAGGGATTACATGTTTAATGAGGCATATCAGGGATTTGTCTGGTTTGGGCTTGCGCATGGCTTAGCCATCCTGTTTTTTATCATCTTGATTTTCGTGATGATCCTATTTCGTCAGAAGATTAATGTGAAATTAGATCTTTACTTAAGACGTGGAACAGCGATTTTCATGATCCTCTTAGAATTCACCTATTATGGTTGGGTTTTCTCAAAGGGAACCCCTGATTTATCTCTCTTACCTCTTGGTGTTTGTGCTTTATCCATGTATATGACATCTTATGTCCTCTGGACTGGAAATGAAAAAGTCTTTCGTCTAATCTTTCCTTGGGCGATAGCAGGAGCATTGTTATCACTTTTGATTGCAGATTTAAATTATACCTTCCCACACTTTAGATATCTTCATTATTTTGGTAATCATGGGTTATTTTTAACAGCAAATCTTTATCTTCTCATTGTAAAAGGTTACCGATTTACCTATAACGATCTTTTAAAATCATCACTGGCTTTATTCATCTATGCTTGTGTGATGTATCCAGTGAATTTCCTATTAGATACCAATCATTTATTCTTAAGAGAAGTTCCTCATGAAGTCGCTTTTATGTATTCCTTTTTAGGATCCTTTTGGGTGATTGGTTTTGTTGTCTCTATCTTTTTGCTCTTCCATCTTGTCTATGTTCCTGTTCATGTATATAACAAACGCTTAAAAGCATAGCAAAGCTATGTTTTTTTACTTATTTGGTCTTGAAGTTTTCGCATTCTATTGATAAACTATAACAAACATAAAAGGGGTAAGGTCGATGTTAAACGGTAAAGTGATTAAAGAAGGGTATACCTTTGATGATTTATTGTTGGTTCCAAGTTATTCAAAAGTTGTGCCTATTGATACCATCCTCAAGACACATCTCACCAAAAAGATCAAACTCAATATTCCTGTGCTTTCTGCAGCGATGGATACCGTCACTGAAGAAGATATGGCGATCTCTTTGGCAAAACTCGGTGGTTTAGGAATTTTGCATAAAAATTTATCGATTGATGAACAAGCAGAGATGGTGAAAAGTGTGAAGCGTATCACGTTATCTCCTGATGATAAAGACGCATGTATTGACTCTGATGGTCGTCTTCGTGTCGGTGCTGCAGTCGGTGTGGGTAAAGATACTTACGACCGCGTCAATAAACTCTATGAAGCAGGCGTGGATATTATCGCTGTTGATAGTGCCCATGGGCATTCCAAAGGTGTTATTGAGACGATTAAACAGATCCATGCCCTCTTCCCTAATTTAGATATCATTGGAGGGAATGTCGTCACTGCACAGGCAGCGATCGACTTGATCTATGCGGGAGCATCCGCGATTAAAGTAGGGGTTGGACCTGGTTCCATCTGTACCACTCGCGTCGTTGCTGGTGTGGGCGTCCCCCAACTGACCGCGATCAATGATGTCTATCAAGTGACTCGTCAATATGAAATTGGTGTGATCGCGGATGGCGGCATTAAACTCTCGGGTGATATCACCAAAGCGTTAGCTGCTGGTGCTGACTGCGTCATGTTAGGCGGACTTCTTGCTGGAACTAAAGAAACACCAGGCGATGTTTTTGTCGTCGATGGGAAAGAAGTGAAAAGTTACATTGGGATGGGATCACTATCCGCGATGAAAAAGGGATCTTCTGATCGTTATTTCCAAGGCGGTGTCAAGGAACTTAAAAAACTTGTCCCCGAAGGCATTGAAGCGACCGTTCCCTATAAGGGTGAAATCAAAGATGTCATTCATCAGATGATGGGTGGGTTGCGTTCGGGTATGGGCTACTGTGGCTGTGAAACGATCGCTGATCTGAAAGAACACGCAAAATTCGTCAAAATCTCTAATGCAGGATTAAAAGAATCTCATCCTCATGATGTCGATAACATCCAGGAGTCGCCCAATTACCATGAATGAGAAAATCCTTGTTATCGATTACGGCAGTCAATATAATCAACTGATCGTCAGACGCATCCGCGATTTAGGGGTGTTTTCTGAACTTATTCATCCAGAAGAGCTCTGTGATGACCATCTTTTAGGTGCGAAAGGAATCATTCTTTCCGGAGGACCAAATTCAGTTTATGATCAAAATGCACCCAAGTTACCTAAGCTTATTTTAGATTCAAAAGTCCCTATCTTAGGTATTTGCTATGGCATGCAGCTTTTAGCCCATACATTAGGTGGAAAGGTGACCTCCCATGAGAAGAAAGAATATGGACTCACCTTTATGGACATTCTTAAACCCAATCCCCTCACAAAAGATCTTTCCTCTGGATTGAACGTTTGGATGAGTCATGGCGATCAAGTCAGCCAGCTACCTACTGGTTTCATCCCATTAGCTTCCTCTAAAACGACACCTTATGCCATGATGATGAATCAAGAAGAAACCATCTTTGGCATTCAATTTCATCCTGAGGTGAGACATACCGAACATGGCTTAACCATGATCGATCATTTTATCACGCAAATTTGTCATGCGCGTAAAACATGGACCATGCCTCATTTTATCAAAGATAAGACCAAAGAGATTAAAGATCTTGTTCAAGAGGGACATGTGATCTGTGCGTTATCAGGTGGTGTGGATTCCTCAGTGGTTGCTGCACTTCTCAATCACATCTTAGGCAAGCAGTTCACGCCTATCTTTGTTGATCATGGACTATTAAGACAAGGTGAAGCAGAACAAGTCAAAAAGACGTTTGAACATCGTTTTCAAATGCGCTTAATTACCGTAGATGCGAAAGAACGGTTCTTAAATAAATTAAAAGGGATCTCAGATCCTGAAAAGAAACGAAAAATTATTGGAGAAGAATTTATTAGAGTCTTTGAAGATGAAGTCAAAAAGATGGGTCAAGTCGATTATCTTGCTCAAGGGACCCTTTATACCGATGTCATTGAGTCGGGAACCAAAACCGCACAAACCATTAAATCTCACCATAATGTCGGGGGATTACCCAAACATATGTCGTTGAAACTGATCGAACCTTTGAATACGCTTTTCAAAGATGAGGTCAGAAAGCTAGGGCTTGCCTTAGGATTACCTGAAGAGATTGTCATGCGACAACCTTTTCCAGGTCCTGGATTAGCCATTCGTATTTTAGGTGAGGTGACTGAAGTTAAGATTCGTATCGTGCAAGAAAGTGATGCGATCTTGAGAGAAGAAATCAAAGCTCATCACTTAGATCAAGATATTTGGCAGTACTTTACGGTCCTCACCCCTCTTAAAACCGTGGGTGTGATGGGCGATCAACGGACTTATGATCATGTCTTAGTGATTCGTGCCGTGACCTCGATCGATGGCATGACCGCTGATTTTGCCCAAATTCCTTATCCTATTTTACAAAAGATATCCAACCGCATGACCAATGAGGTCAGAGGGATTAACCGTGTGGTCTATGATATCACCTCCAAACCTCCCGGAACGATTGAATGGGAATAACAAGTAAATCAAAGATTCCTTCTCTATTATCAAGTAGAGGAGGTTTTTTTTATGTATATGCTCCGTGAAATGCCCAAAGATGATCGTCCCCGAGAAAGATTGCTTAGAGAAGGTCCCCATGCACTATCGACAGAAGAACTTATGGCGATCTTACTTCGTACGGGTCGCCATGATCTATCTGTGATGGATATGGCGAAACAGATTATTTATCATCTAGAAACACTCGATGACTTAAAAAGGATGTCTGCTTTTGAACTGATGAAAATCGAAGGAATAAAAGAAGCTAAGGCGTGTACGGTGATCGCAGCGATTGAACTCGGTAAACGATTATCCACGATGAAGCGTGAACTCAAAGTGATGATCAGAACATCCACGGATGTCTATCATTATTTATCTAGTTCCTTGAGTCATCTTGAGCAAGAGCACTTTATCGTTTTATACTTAAATATCAAAAGTGAAGTTATCACGAAAGAAACCATCTTTATGGGAACCATTAATCAAACGCTGATCCATCCAAGAGAAATCCTCAAAACAGCGATCAAACTAGCTTCACATGCGATTTTATGTGTTCACAATCACCCCACTGGAGATTCTACACCCTCTAAGGCGGATGTGATTGCAACCAAAAAGATAAGTGAAGCTGCGGAGATTATGGGAATTGATCTGATCGATCACTTGATCATTGGCCAAAATGAGTTCTACTCCATACGTGAAGGCAAAAAAACATTCATACCACTTTAGACGCTCTTTTTGATCAAGACATGATATAATCATGGGTAAGAAAGAAGGAATGTCTATGAAGAAAAAAGATGCAAGCAAAACCTTTTGGTATGCGATTGCGATTGGTTTTACCCTCTTATTTGTCCTCATCTTACTGTCATCTATTTTAGATGTCGGTGATCGATTACGCACGATTCATCCCTATGTTGAATATGCTTTTTATGGTTTGTCCTTCATTTTAGTTTACTTATTAATCTTAAGACCTGTACATATCATTTTATTTTCACCCACGTTTTCTGTAGAGACAACGCTGGACTCTGAAAAAAACCATAATGCAATGGTCTATAAACGAATAGCAAAACGTCTCATCCAAGCAGGCACCTTACCTGAAGATGACATCACGCGTCTAACTGATGGACTCAACAGCAACTTAGAAGACTTAAAACTTTCTTTAAATCATGTTTTCACGCATGAAATTAAGAAACAGATGAACCAAGTGATTAAAAAGAATGCAAAAACCGTCATGATCTCGACCGCGATATCGCAAAATGGACGCCTTGATTTCTTTACTGTCGTTGTCGTCAATTTAAAAATGATTAAAGAACTCGTACAGATGTGTGGGTATCGTCCTTCCTATCCAAAACTAGCCAAACTTTCTGTCAATGTGTTTTCCACCGCACTGATCGCTGAAGGATTAGAAAATATGGATATCACAGAACTCATGCCGACATCCACCATGAATACTTTAAGCGAAGTTCCCTTTATTAAGCCAGTCTTATCCTCAGTCACGCAAGGGATTTCCAATGCCTTACTCACGTTAAGAATTGGGATTGTCACACGTAAATTCTTATTTGCCGATGCCAAAGAAATCACCAAAGAAACCATTCGTCGTGGTGCACTTCTAGAAGCTGCTGCGATGATTCCATCCGTGATTGCAGATGCTATCATGATTTTACCTAAGCGAATTGCAGCCTTATTTAAGAAGCCAGAGCCTAAAGAAAAGCCTGAACCTCAAGAAGCGTGAGACCCACGCTTCTTTCTTTTTCACTTCATCTAGGTAAATATTTATATTTATATCTTGCAAATTATGAAAAAAATGAGTAAAATTAGAACAGTATTAGAAAAACGAAAGCCCTACCAAGCTTTCAAAAAAAACAGAGGAGAGAAAAGAATGAAGAAAGTATTATTTGCTTTAGTTCTATTCGTTTTTGCTGCTGTACTCGTTGCATGCGGACAAGAAGAATATGAAATTGCGATGATCACCGACTCTGGCGATATCGATGACCGTTCATTCAACCAAGGTACCTGGGAAGGTATTGTTGAATTTGCAGAAGAAGAAGGTAAGACTTATAAGTACTATAAGCCAACCGAAATCAGCTTTGATGCATACGTTGCAGCCATTGACTTAGCAGTCGAAAGTGGTGCAAAAGTTGTTGTTACTCCAGGTTTCTTATTTGAAAACAGTGTTCATAAAGCACAAACTACTCATCCAGAAGTTACGTTCATTTTGATCGATGGATCTCCACACAACGTAACCGATTGGGGTACAATGGCTACTTATGATGCTGCTGCTCCAGACTTCACCGTTGCGGATAACACATTGTCCATTTTCTTCCAAGAAGAACAATCTGGTTTCTTAGCAGGTTATGCATCTGTTAAAGAAGGCTTTACCAACTTAGGTTTCATGGGTGGTATGGCGGTTCCTGCTGTTGTTCGCTTTGGTTTAGGATTTGTTGCTGGTGCTTATTATGCCGCTGAAGAAGAAGGTTTAACTACCTATTCATTTGCT
>QZKD01000004.1 GCA_003605085.1 Acholeplasma sp.
GGTCTATTTGTTGCAGCAATTAATAACAAAATCCCGTTTGATCTTGTAAAGCCTTGCATTTGTGATAACAATTCAGGTACCAATCTCTTCATCACGGTTGAATATGAATCGCGTTTTGTTCCAAGTGCTTCAAACTCGTCAAAGAAAATAATTGAGCAAGGATGCTTTCGAGCCTCAACAAACAAGTTTTTTACATTCTGTTCTGAGTCTCCAAACCATTTTGAAGCAATATCTGAACATTTGATGGAGTAAAATTTTGCATCAATCTCATTTGCGATTGCTTGTGCAATCATAGTCTTTCCGGTTCCTGGAACTCCATAAAGAAGAATTCCTCCCCCTTTATTCTTCTTGAACTTCGAATAGATTTCAGGATGTTTCATTGGCTCAATAATCAATCGACTTATTTCATCTTTTGCTTGTTCAAGACCTGCAACATCACTTAACATAACTCCAGTACCATCAACAGGAATGAAGTTGGTTAATTCCTCATCCTTCTTTACTGATTCACTGTTCTGATTTTCTGTTCTTGAACTAGATTGGCCTTTGTTGATCATTTGTATATCCGAGTTTGCGTTGTTTTTTGTTGAATATTCCTCATTAACTTTTCGTTCAATTTGGTTAGCTAGAGAACACAGTTCTTCTGCTCGTTTGATTCGTTGTGCTTTTACAACACCCTTGCTCGATTTTGCCATTTTTAATAGCGTCTCAGAAGCAGCAAGTATATTTCGATTCGATATAGAGTATTGTTTGTTCTTTAATGCATCCATACCCTTTTCATAGTAGATATCAAATGCATCTTTGAGTAATGCAATATTGTTTTCCATGTTTTAATCTCCTAGTGTGTTATTTTTTCCCTAATCATTTTGATTTTTTCGTCGATTTCTTTATCAGTTTCATCTTCACTATCTAAGATTTGATTTGATATAAGTTTATCAATTTCATCATCGCTGATGTTTCCATCAAAATCATCCAATGTTTCGATACTATCTACTGCTGTTGTTAAGAAAGCATCAAGAGCCTCATACTGTCCTGCATTATTCTCCAATGCTCTATCATAAGCTGCCTGTGCCTTTGTCATATCGAGTGTGGAGGTAATATTCTTCATTTGATCCGAAATAATATTCATTCCTTTAACAAACTCACCAATAACCTGATTCATGTCGTTAATTTGGATTGATATCTCGAAGTTAGCGATCATGGTATCTAAGAATTTTTGTTTCGATAAGCATAGTTTCAATCCGGATTTCGCTAATTTATATGTTTGTATATTACCGGTTACCGATGCCTGTCTAGCTTTTTCAACATAATCTCTTTTGAAAGAGTCAAGCTTACTTGATTGCTTTTTCATCATGCTCAAGGTTCTTTTAATATTAATCCTTGCTCTTATTTCTCTTTCTCTTTTCTCATTCTCGAGTTTTTCTAATTTAAGTGCTCTTTTTTTACTCAACCATGCCATGTTTATTTCCTCCCTTTTTATTTTTATTCAATAGTATTATTTGCTATACATTCCTTTAATGAATCTTGATTGATGGTTTTAAACTCTGTTTTATCTGTGTCTGTAATAATAATTGGATAATTCACATATATGTCGTGTGCCACACTGGACTTAATGGCTTTGATTATTCTTTCAATTGGATTGTCGTCTGTGTTCGTCGTTAGCAAGCTTCCAATCGCTTCACCTTCACCAGAACCAATAGCAATACAATCGTCGATCTCGATAACAGAGCCTTCATTGCTTATAATGAACAATTTATCTTTGTATGCAAATAGAAACCATGAATCCATCTCATCAAACTTTGTATCAGAATTTATGTAGTGATGTCTTTTTAGCTCGTTTATTATTGTTGGTAGAATTCTGTCGACTACATATTCAAAGTTGACGTTGTCTTTGATAACATCAATTTCATCAATTAAATTTTTCATAATTCTTATTACACATGCATCTCTAAAATTCCCAACGTGACCAATTAAGCAATGATCAACATTTTTTACTTTCCATATCTTGTAATTATTTTGATTAGATAAAGATCTTCTTGACCCGCCTTTAGTAACTTGAGAATCAGCTCCCATATAAACCTTGTTATCTCTCTTAATGGCTACAATCACACTCATCATTAAACCTTCTTTCTGCACAATGATCATGCTTGGCTTATTCTTTCACCTTGATTTTAACATTAGAAACATAAACTTTATCGTGATAAAATTTACCCTAATAATTGTTCCTATTTTTATATATTTTATTTATTTATAGCTTATTTTAGTACCTTCTCAATGAACATTATTAGCCTTTGATGATATAATTAGTGTATTGGAGGGCATAAGCATGGGATTCTATATTACTGGTGATTATGAAAAAGATGGTTTTATATACGAAAAAGTCAATGAATTAAAGCAACATATTAACCTCTCTGAATATGCATGGCAGATTATTGGAGATGATATTAGAAACTTTTATGTTGATGATACAAAAGAATCATTTTCTGGGTTTTTAAACACAATATTCACAAACTACTATCAGACTGCAAGTTCAACCATATCACAACGCTTTATCGAAAAAAGCGATGAGTTAACAAAACTTTTTTCTGGAAACGAGTTCAAGAAATATAATAATGATATAACTAACGTTTACATATCAAAAATGTTAGATGAATATGAAAATCAACTAATTCAACTAGCTTTTTCTTATCCCAAAGGAATAGGTAGAAAATTTCGAATCAATAAAGAAAATTTAGATATTCTTAGAGACTCGTTGGAATCCATCCATTATAACGATTCAGTTGGTCTATATATGAAAGCCATTTTTGAGGAATATGCAACGAAGTCAACACATGAAAGAGAGTGCATATTTTTCAAAAAAACGATCGATACAATTAATCTCGCGATTTCGGGTTCCAATCAACTAAAAATTTCAATTTTGCAAAAATTATCAATTACTCATGAAAATTTCTACACGAGAAAATTTTACGTGTCGCCTTATAAGGTGGTTCAAGATAAGAATATGGGTTTTAATTATCTCATTGGATACACCGAAGAAATTCTCATGGACGGAAAAAAATCTCCTAAACACATATCTAGTTTTAGACTAAATCGAATTGATAAAATCAATGTGATGTCAAGCATGTCAGGCTTTATATCTAAAGCAGACAAAGAAAAAATCGAGACCTCTATTATAGAAAAAGGTCCCCAATTTATGGCAGGGGACCTTATTGAAATCACTATTGTACTTTCAAACAAAGGGATTGAATCATACAATCGACAAATATACATGAGACCTCAATACACAAGCAAAGAAAACAATATATATCATTTTAAGTGTACTGAAGTGCAAGCATTAAATTATTTCTTTAAATTTGGAAGGGATGTTCAAATAACTGAACCATTATCATTAAGAGATAAATTTATAAATCGTTATGAAGACGCCCTCAAGGCGTATAAAAAGGGTTGACTTGTGAATACTGTACATTCTTAGGGTTTGGGGATATATTAGTTCAGATTTTCTAACAAATTATTAATATCTTCTAAGTATCCTAAGACATATACTTTATATATTTCAAGATTTAAATCCATGTCATGTATAGGTGTTTTTAAATTAATGATGTATCTTGCAGTGCTTTGATAAATGGCAATAATTTCATTGGTATTAATGATAAAAGTCCTTTCTGCATCTAAGCAGTCGCTTTGGAAATGCCCGTTAACACTAATAAATTTCATTATTATTCCTCCTTATGTGCATCTTATATATATTAGAATATCATATCTAAACGCAACTCATCGAAAACTCATGTCTTCAAGTACCTTTTTCATTAGTGTAGATGTGATATGCATTTATATATCTGGTTTCCAAGTGTACCTACCGAATACTATTCTTTATGTAAATCAACAATTCTTTCTCTATTGCTAATTAATATCCGATTTTCTAAATTTCCTATTTTAGTTTATACATTATTGTGCTTTGTATATTTCTCGCTTTTCTATGCAATAAACACTTCTTGGCTCCCTTCTCAATTTATCATCGATGACTGCATTATTGATGATATCCAACATATTCTTCCATAGTATTGGATTCGATAGTTTTGAATCAATACAAGTGATAAAGTCAAATGAGTTGTCATGCATGAATATTTTTTTCTCAAGGGTGTTTTTCCCCTTATTATTATCAGCTAACAATAACCCGTATTTCAAATCTGGGAATAGTTGTTTGTGTTTTTTAGCATTATCACTATATGTAACCAAACCATGTGTGCTAATTCCACCCATTTTGCATTCAATTGCCATAAAAGGTTTATCATTTTTCGTCAATAGTAAATCGACTTGGTAAGCATTACAAGAAGCTTTTACCAAAACATTTTGTTTTTTTATCTTTTCACTATCGATCACATTGAACGTGTATGACAAATCTGCTGAATATGGCAGATTAATTTTGACAAAAGCTTTTAACTCCAATTTTTGAATAGTCGGTTCAGTGTTGAGTCTCTCTTTTAGTTCTATAACCCATTGATCCTCTGACTTCATCATATAATTCTCCTCGATTTCTATTCTTTTAAATCAACAAATGTTGAGTTTAATGAAGCATAACTCTGAATTCGTTATGTGTTATTATGTATTTTCGAAAATGTCCTGAATTCCCACATAGCATTAAAGTGCCTGGTTCAATATCTTTAGCTAATTGAACCAATTCTTTTGATAATAGTATCTTGGAACTCTCTATCGATTCAATCTTTGTTATGATGCCATCAAAATTATACTTAAGCAATGGGCTCATTGTATCTTTGGCTGAAGCTGTTGAAAGTATCACATGAATTCCAGCTGCTCGTGATTGTTGAGTAATATCATAGACTAAACCATTAATCGTTTCAAGATACTCATTTGAAGAAGGCATTTCATGAATGACAAATAAAACACATGGCATATATCTATGAGTGATTTCTGAATTTAGTACTTTGGTGTTATATGATTTAATATCCCTCGATTTGTTCTGTCGAAAGGTTTTATATCTATTCATCATCATTTTTTTTAGTTTAGAGAGCTGTTCAATAAGTTCTTCAGACCTTTCAATAATTGGAACTTTCAAGTACTTAATTAGCCCAGAATAACTGTGTTCTTTGATTGATGTCGAATAAATAATCATTTTCAATTCTCGCTCATGAAATCCATTAACAGCATTTCTAATTATATTCTTTAAAATATAGTCAATCATCGATGTATGATCACCAGAAAGAAACAAATGACCGTGATTTGGCTTATAAAATGGATGAACATAATGATTATTGTTGACATCTTTAAAACATTCTATTTCGAAATTTATGTTTCTACGATGCATGAATTTTCTCCCTTGATTATACATGATAAACAAAACCTCTTATATTCAACACGAAACCATAACTAACTTAGCTATTCTTTTCGCCTTGCTGATCTCGCCATTCCTCAAATCGTTCAATGTCTTCTCCTTCAATTTGACAATTTACTATCTTGGATCCTAAAAATGCATCTTCATGAATGTCAATAAGAGCATTTCCAATCGTCAATTTACTGATTTTTGATAGATTTCCAAAAGACATTTCTCCAATACCCGTTAGTGTTGATGGAAGAATGATCTCTTTTAAATTCGTTTCAAAGAAGGCATAAGGCATAATCTCTTCGAGGCCATCAGGAAATATGACATTTCTTAACCGATAGCATCCAAAGAAACTAGAATTATTGATGATAACAAGTGATGTGGGAAGCTTTACCTGTGATAATGAAACACATCGACTAAAAGCACCTTCTTGAATGATCTCGACTCCTTCATGAATTTCGATAGATTTAAGATAAAGACAACCACTGAATATGCCATCATCAATCACTCTTAGTGCATTGGAAAGTTTTGCTTTCTTAATATGGCTTTCAGCAAAGGCCGAGGTGTGAATTGCTGTAATAGAATCTGGTATTTTAACTGATTGCAAATATTTCTCTTGATAGAATGCAAAAGGGGCTATTTCAACGACTTTATATCCGTTCACTTCATCGGGTATATTAAGATGAATAAAATCAGAAGCTGATAACCCATTGACAATTGCTGTGCGATCATTTAAAAGTGCGTACTCTACATCATCAAACATGATGTTTTTTTCATATCCTAACGCTATAGGCAAAAGATCAGGATTGAAATCCGTTGTGATTTTCATATATCGTTTTGATGATCCAAAATAAAGCATGGCTCGATATGAGTTTTCAAAGACTCCATCTTCGAGTTCAATCTCATCGTTCATCATATAAACACATTTTAAATTAAGGCAATGTGCCAATGCTTGATTTCCGACATGTTGAACTGATTCAGGAAGATATATTTCTTCAAGCATCTCTGTGTTGAAGAAACATTTTCTTCCAATCCAACTTATTGTTGCTGGAATACTAATTGCATAGAGATTAATGACATCCATCAAAGCATAGTTTTCAATTCCTACAATCTTATGCCCATCAATCATCTTTTCAATCACAATTTTCTCTCCAAACCGACCAAGTGGTTCAAAGCGGAAATCTAATATAGCAGAATGGATAACGATAGCGGTATTGTCGGATAAGATAGCATAGTAAAAGATATCGTCTCTAGTGATTTTGATAAGTTCTTTTCTGACAACCATGAACGGTAAGTCAAATATCTGATGAGATCCTAAGGGTTGATAAAAAACGATTTCATCATCTACTTTAAGTGTAAATGGGTGGATAACTTCAATATTATTACCAAGAATAACGACTTTTTTAGAATCTTTCTTGAACGCGTCAAGATGAACCTGTTTAATGGGCAGGCCATTATATATATCAGGGATAAATATCAATTTTTCTTTTCCAATATAATCGATAATCTCGCAATACTCACTTGTTGAGTAATATATAAAATCATTATGACAGTAATTCATTATTTTCCTCCAAATTGTCAATTGTTATTGATATTAAGTAACCTAGATACGAATGAGGAAACATTCGATGATTCCTAGAAGTTCTCCGGTGATAATGCTATTGATGATCATCCTGTCATCGTTATCTCTAAATACATGAATTAAATACATGTAGACCTCTTTTAATTCCCAATGCCAATCAAATCGATAGGGAGGTGTGCCATGGTTCAATTTGATATTCTCATATGTCAAATCTGAATTATGGTACATTTCCAGTTGATAGACTCTTTTTAATAATTCGTTCCCAAGCGATTTTATATTGTATAGTCTATATATATCCGAATCAACACAAAGAGATCTTTCATCATTGGAATCTGATTCTTCAAACTTTATTCCGTTAATGTACTGCACATTTTTAAATGCGACATGTATTGTCATTAATTGCTCGCGATATGGGAATAATGTGTCTAGTGCCTTAATAAAATCTAATCCATCCGGTCGATTTTCTCTCCGGGATTTGGCTATATGTTCTTTATGATTGGTTATCATGATAAACACCTATTTCTGTATTTTTGTAATAAATGAAAATAGAGACGAGTTCTTCAGATAGTTCGGGATTTATAGACACTCCTATAGTCGGAGTTAATAGAGGGTCAAAATATTCCTTAATTTTATCCATCACATCACTAATGATTTGTAACCTCATGTTGCTCGGACCTGAGAAATGAACAACTATGCGTTCTGCATGTCCTCTACAATCTTCAGCTAATGAAAGATTTATGTCTGTGAGTTGATTGACGATAAGAGCAATTTTTCTATTATAGCTGATAAAGTTGATTTCTTGTAACTCAATGGTTTGTTCAGAATGAAGAATTTTGTAGATTTCGGAATTAATACGCATTTCCTCGAAATCATTCGTATTGCGAAGATTTATCACTTCACTAGAATTCCATTTCGTCGGTTGAGTGTACATTTTTTTTGAAACAAGTTGAATACTTCCAAACTTCGATACCTTGAATAAATACTGACCATGCAAGAATAAATCTAGTTTAATTGCTTCAAATTGCTCTTCATCCATGTAATTCCATGTATCAAATGAACTAAATCCTTGATAATCGTTCTGCTCATACTCCATTACCCATTGAGTTCTGGTTTCAAAAGTAACCTTATCATAAAATGATTTTAAATGTGGTTCAATATAGCGTTGATCTTCAATGTCCAAATCAGAAAATTTCACAGACATATTTTCACCTATTTGTTTAAGCATCAAACATTTGCACTTTAATCTTATCACAAATAAAGTAGTATTAAAAGTGGTATTTATGTCATATTATTGACTACCTATAGTCTTTGTTGTATAATACTTGTGGGCATTTAGTAGTCTAATTTTTAACCCCTAAAAGGAGTATTTTATGAAAGAAAGCACAAATCCAATCCGTATTGAGATACCGGAAGAAACCATAAGAATATTGAAAATTGATAAAACTAGATTTGGTACATCATCGATGAATGAACTCTATAACAAAATTATTAACAACTATGTTGATGAATCTCCAGTGAATATGAGAAATCTTGTTTTACTTAAGAATAGTTTGGTTGAAGAAATAAAAGATATTACCGAATCGCAATTGCGAGCAATCATAGACATAGTGGCTAGAAACAGTATTAAAGATCTCCGGGTAGATGATCCAGGTAGAATGGTATCTATTAGTATCAAACCGACATCTATATCTGAGGAAGGTTTTAATACTTTATATCAAATATGTAATGTTGATCATTTCTCATCAATGACAAAGGCTATCAGAAATCTATTGATCTCTTACACAAAACTTGCGGTGATAGAACGAGAAAAAATCATACTTAAACATGATATCCAGAAATTACAATACGCCATCAGGAATCATTTGCGAGTATCAATCACACACAAAAATAAGGATTACATTGTTAGCCCTTACATTTTGATAACACCTGTTGATGATTTCTCAAACTATTTGATTGCAAAGACAGAGGATCACGAATATAAACTATTTAGGGTTATAAACATAAAGATAAATAAAGTTATCGAATATAGTATGTTTGAAATCACAAAACGAGAAAAGGAAACATTAAATAAATATGCCCAAGATGGCATCACGATATTTGACTCCGAAATACTTAATATATTCAAAAAAGCATTGAACCAGGATCAAATTGATGAGGTGTTTCCAAATGTTATAAACCAGTTAAGGGGACTTACTGGAAACGAGCATCAAATCAAAGCCAAATAAAAAACCCCTTAGTTTAAGAGCTGATATTATTGCCATACCTTTTCTTAAAGTTTAGGGATTAATTAATTTTTATATGTAAGTTGGGTAAAAAACTGATACAATTAGCATTCGTCAGATTTTTTAGTGCCCCCATAGTGCATGTTATATAGTGGGGGTCCAAGTCGATTAGCTGGATTGGTAATCACTCGATAGATGTTTCAAGGATTCAATTATTAGATCTATTGCAACAGCGATATCAATCATGTGGATCAATTCTTTCTCGAAGATATCAAGAGTTAGTCTATTGTCCTTTAAAGATCCCATACCAACCTCAATCCAGTAGAAACAAAACATAAATTTAGATGGTAAATTGTGTTCTTTAGGTATATCCAGTTTAACACTTATGGGAGAGACGTCATTCCAATCCTTAATGTAACCATAGTCGATTTGTTGAACGTGGCGTAGGGAAAAAACTCCATTTCTGAAGAAATACTCTCTTGGCTTAGTCTGATTATTTTGAAGATAAGAGATTAATTCATTATTATTTGTGGTTGTTATAAAGTCTCCTTCTTCTCGATAAAAAACATCTGTGTACATGCCATTGATCAAATCAACAACATAATCACCATCACCATATGGTTCAGGGTGACGATAAAATTTCTTAATCAAATTCCTTGGTACGTTAATGTCAATACTTTTCATAAGTATCTCCTTCTGGCTACTGCCAATTATTTACAGGATTATCCTGTATTACCCTTTGTACCAAGGTTAAATATGATATCTTATACAAGAAAAAGGAATTATTTATATTTTGCTGTTCACTAATAGATAAAGTTTTCTAACATTCTCCACTACTATGTCACTTGCCACATTCTGTGAAGTTTTATCAGTAAATAGACAGTCTGCTATAATTGCGCTTTTGTACTCAGTGAACCATTTGAAATCAGCAATCTTTAAAATTCCGTTTTTTAGGGAATCAATTGAATTTCTTGTTCTGTTCATCCATATTCCATATCGATAACAATCGTCAAGTTTCCAAATAAAGATCACATTTGAGGTGCCATTTGATAACTTAATGTCTATCGAATTTTTTGAAGGAAATTTTAACTCTAAATCAACTAATTTATCAGAAAGAAACTTCATGTCACTTAAGTTTTCTTGAACAATAGTAATCTCACTTGTTTCTTTTTCTGCTAGTTTTATATTGAATTCATTTTCAAACTGCTCTATCATTTGAATCTTTCTGTCTTTTATAAATTCCAACCAATCGTAATTTCCAATATTGTCAATGTAGTCATATTTAGATTTCTCTATAGGTTTTGTTTTAAAATACTCAAGAGGATTTTGATTCAATTTATCTAAATTAGTCTTGCCGTCTATTGGTTGCAAATTCCAAAGCACATCCACATTGTATCCTACGGGTCTATTATCAAGTTTTACTGGATATATATGATCAAGTTCAGGATTATATCTTCCATCAATTCCCGTATTTGTTAGCAAGCGATTCTTAAATATTACTTTAAGTGAAAACTTTCTATAATATTCGAGCGTGTTAGTACTCAACTCTGCAACGCGTCCATTGTCGCTAGCTATTTTGATCATTTCATTTAATGGTAGATTGATGCTCTGAGCTAATTCTGAATTTTTACTAATTATAGTCTGAGTATTCCAGTCGTTAAGTTGTGAAAGCACAAAGTATGTTTTCATTTTGTTTAGGTTATCAGTTTCGATATCCTTGTACTTTATCCCATTTTCACTTCGATAATAAACGTAAATAATCAACGGAATTAATGCATTTCCTCTGACAATAATCGATACATTGTTTATCTTGTATGTGTTAAAAATAAATTGCTGAAAAAAGTCTTGGATTGGAGTCTTGAGGTTATCAAAAACTGTTTTATATCTCGATATTTCATCTTTTCTAACTTTTGTGGCATCAATTCTAGTGGTTTTCTTTATTATCACATTAATTATTAACAGTATAAAATAGTGTGATAAATCATATCCTGCAGTTAGTTCTTTTATTGTTTTGGCAAGTCTTAAGGTGTCTTCTTCAAAGCTAAAATGCTCTTGTTTTATTCTAGAAAAAAGTAAGTCTGCCCCCGATAAAGGAACTCCACCAGAATTTATTCTTTGAAATACTTCATTCACTTGATCTTCCGAGAAATGTTGGCTTAATTGATAATAAGCTAACACTTTATAATCTTTGTTCACGAATACATCGAAAAGTTTATCTAGTCTTTTCTCGATAAGTCTTTTCTCATCTCTTGTTAAATTGTGTTTTGCCCATCTTTCAAATATTAATTCTCTATACTCTGATTTGTCATCCATGGATTTTGTGTATAGTTCAGACATTTTAATATGACCAAACGGCAATGGTAAACTCGAGTTTTTATCAACAAAATAGAAACCAACTTTGTCCATATCGTTTGTATCTTCAGAAAATAATAAATCATTAACCAAAACACGACCATTAATTGAATAGCGTAAACATGAAAAAAGTGTTTGTAATCTTTGCTGTCCATCATATACGAGCCATTTATCTTTTTGACTCCATCGACTTTCATCTGTATTTTCGACTATAACATCCGCATAATAATCTTTTGAAAATTCTTTATATGGTACCTTTGTTGCACAATTCCATACTAGGATGTTGCCAATGGGATATCCCTTAAGTACTGAGTCAAACAGTTTACATATATACTTTTCACTCTCATGACGATCGCCCCACACATATGGACGTTGAATTGTAGGAAGATACCAGCCGTTTGTTTGGCTATTAATGTTATTCATCGCTTCTTTAATTGACAACCCTTGATATGACATATTTTTTCACTCCATTTCAGGTAATTATTTTTGAAGTAATATATTTTTAATGGTATTTTTCGTGGTTTTGTATATTTTCTATATGATGCGTTTAGAATGGAGCAATAATATTTGCTAATAATTTTTGTGATTGATTTGAGGAGTGGGATTAATCTGAATTGAACGAGTTTCACTGATCCGGGATGTATCGTAATCTTTGGATCATAATTGGAGTTCCCTGTTAGCTTAATCATGAATTCATCATATGTTTTCTATGCATAGAATATCATAATATACTGTCTCATTTCCATAACAATCCAAACGTTCTGATG
>QZKD01000036.1 GCA_003605085.1 Acholeplasma sp.
TTTATTTATAAACTGTTGATGATAGTATATGCACTAAAAAGTTTATTCTTCGTATCTTCTGAGATGACTCGACCCGAAGATTCATAATGGGTTATAAAATCTTCAAAGGAATAATCACGCAAGAGGAATGAGTCATTGCTTTGACGAATCTCAGCATAATAACTTTGGAGTAGATCAAGATGAAAAATGTCGTTTTCGGAGAGCGATACGGATAATCTTTGTTCGATATAAGCAATTTTACCGATAGAGATATCGATCTCATCCGATCCACGAATTTCATGGAGTGTTGTTTTTAAATCATTGAAGATTATGACATCATTTAAAGTAAGTTCAATGGAATATCCTTCAAGTACTACACTGAGTTGTTCGGTTGAATAACTTGTCAATTGTCCATAAGTGATGGAAGAATACGCTGTGACATAGTTCAGTTTTTCGAATAATGACTCATATGCGATAACTTCTTCAGATGTCATAGAAGTCCCATAATATACCTTATAAAGAATGATGAAATCATCCAAGGGATCTCCTGATTGGTATAAAATATCTAAAGGTAGTGTTTCTGTGAAGGTCAAGGTGTCATAATCATAGGTAAGATTGCTATAGATGCTTGCTTCAGAAAGGGGTATATCTTCCATCGCACAGCCAAAGAGCAAAAAGACCATGAATAGGCTGATTAACGTCATGTATAGTTTTCTCATAGGACACCTCCTTCATCTTCATCTTATCAATGACTTGTGGCAAAGTCATGACAAGTTTATTTTTTTATGGGAATGATCACTTTGGCAACGACTTTTCCATTATCATTAAATATTTTATAGGAATAACTGTAGAGATCAGCAATCTGTTTGACGATAAATAATCCCAGTCCTGATCCTGATTTTTTAGGTTCTGATGGATTAGCTCGGTAGAAGGACTCAAAAATCTTGTCGATTTCTGCTTCAGGAATTTCTCCTTTGTTTATTACCGTAAAGACAAATTGACCCTCTTTTTTTAATCCCTCAACATGGACATTTTTATCCTGACTATATAAAATAGCATTTTTCACCAAATTGGTAATCAAAATGATGAGAAGTTCTTCATTCATCATGACATCAACGATGTCAATCTCTTTGTCAATCTTAATGAAATGGAGGGTAGCCAGTTCATCGAGAGATTTTAACTCTTGAAGGATCCGTTCAGTTGAACATATATTTCCTTTCTTCATCTTATCTTCAAGCTTTAATGAATAGGTGAAATCTTGGGTGATGTTTTCTATCACAGTTATTTGTTCGAAAAGCTCTTTTAAGTATTTATCGCGATCCTTGTAGCGACCCACACCATCAATCATGCCTTCAATCATGCCTTTCATGACAGCAAGTGGTGTTTTGATCTCATGATTGATGGTCATTATGAGATGTTTTTTCTTTTCTTCTTGTTCTTTTTCAAAATCGATATCAGAAGATAGTTTTCTATTCGCTTCATTTAATTCACTATAGGTTTTCTTTAAGTTAAACGTCATCTCATTGAGTGATGAGATGAGATCTTTAAATTCATCACGACGCTTCAAGGTTAACTTCTTGGAAAATTTGAGTTCTGAAATGTCTTTTGCATAAAGACTAATCTTTTTTATTGGGCTGGATAAGTTCACTGAAATGACAAGTGAAAGAAGAAGAATTGCGATAAAAACAAAAATAGATTGAGTGATATTGATCTGATTTAAGACGCGATCGACGTTTTGTAAGGACTGAATCTTCGTATAAATAATCAAATAATCTCCTAAGTCAAATTGATAGATATAGTTGATATGGTAGATATCATCGACAAGTTCAATCGTATAAGTGAGCGATCCATCTTTTATAGCATCAGGGTTATCATAAATAGAAATGACGAAATCGATGACATCATCTTCAGCCAAATAACTAGGACCGATACTTTCTGAAGTTCCTGTATTAGAAAACCTGATAAAGGAGGTTTCACTGGATAAATTTGAAAGCGTCGTTTCATCAAGAGGTGCTCCGTTTTGTAGAAGTGTAATCGATTCTAGAATGGATGATTTAACACTTTCAACATTTTCTTCGATATAAAGAGGAGAAAATCTGCGAATAGATATTGCCATACTTAAGAAAAAGACAAGCGAAAAAGAGATCAGCAAGATCAAGAATGTTTTTAAAAAAATGCTGATTCTCATCGTATCCTCCTTAGTTATTCATCTTTTTCGAACTTATATCCTGATTTATACACCGTTTTGATATAACTTGCTGCAGCACCTAACTTTTGTCTTAACCGCTTGATATGGGTGTCTACAGTTCGGTCATAGCCATAAAAATCATAACCCCAGACGAGATTTAAGAGATCTTCTCTGGTATAGACTCTACCAATATTTTGTACGAATAGAGTGAAGAGTTCCCACTCTTTTTTACTGAGCTCAATCGCTATTTTATTCACGAAGATTTTATATTTTGTAAAGTTAAAATCGATGATTCCATAACGTTGCATATCTTCAGGAGTGGTATTTTCATAACGCGCAAGAACCGCTTCGATTTTTTTAATCACAATTTTAGGACTATAGGGTTTAGTAACATAATCATCAATCCCTAAATTATACCCTTTCAATTGATTCTCTTCATCATTTAATGCTGAAAGCATGATCAAAGGTACAGAGGATGTTTCTCTAACCTTCTGACACACTTCAAATCCTCCCATATGCGGTAGCATCACATCGAGTAAGATCAAATCATAAGTTTCTTGTTGGACTTTATGCAAAGCAGAAAGACCATCATAGACTTGATGGATATTTGCGTGTGGATAGGCATCGATGACATAGTCATGAAGTAAATCATTTAAGTGCTTTTCATCTTCGACGATTAAAATTTTCATGTGCTTCCCCCCTCAATTGGGTTTGATTTTATCATATCACGAAATGAATATTCCGCCAAGTCTATCTTCCATTTGTCACAACATTGTCACATGATGGTCAAAAGTTTGTCATAAGTTATCCCTATAATGAAGGTGAAATGAGAAAAGTGAGGGAATAAAAATGAGAAAATTATTATCACTAGGAATTCTAGTCAGTGTATTAATGCTTGGTGCGTGTTCGAGTCTTGAAGATGTGAATGTGGCTTATTTGCCCTCGGCAAATCAAGATGATTATCAAACAGGTGAATCCTATCAAGAGATTGTAGAAAATGATTTTTTCGCGGTTAGCGATTTTCCGGTGTCAACATTCTCAACCGATGTCGATACAGCATCTTATGCCAATCTTAGACGCTACATTGAAAGTGGTGAACTACCTCCTAAGGATGCGGTGAGAATTGAAGAAATGATCAATTATTTCACATATGATTTAGCAGGTCCTACCGAAGGTGAAGTCATTAACATTCATACAGAATTAAGTTTGGCCCCTTGGAATATCAATCATCAACTGATGATGGTAGGGTTAAAGACAGAAGACATCGTCTTTGAAGATACTGCAGGGATGAATCTCGTCTTCTTAATCGATGTGTCGGGAAGCATGTTTGCTGACAATAAACTTCCTTTACTTAAACAAGCCATGGCACTTCTTGTTGAACAGTTAAGACCACAAGATAGAATATCTATGGTCGTGTATGCAGGAGCAGCCGGTGTGGTTTTAGAAGGTGGTGACGCTACCAATAAAGAAGAAATTTTGAACGCATTGGATGCGCTTCAAGCAGGGGGATCCACAGCGGGTGGTGCAGGGATTGAACTCGCGTATAATGTGGCTGAACGCAATTTTATCGAAGGTGGAAATAATCGGATCATTTTAGCCAGTGATGGAGACTTCAATGTGGGTCTCAGCAGTGTTGACGCTTTAGAAGATTTGATTTCAGAGAAGAAGGAATCCGGTGTGTTCTTAAGTGTCTTAGGCTTTGGTACAGGAAATCTGCGTGATGATATTATGGAATCCTTAGCAGATCACGGCAATGGTGTTTACTATTACATTGATTCTTACTTAGAAGCTGAAAAAGTATTTATGCATCAATTAGGAGCTACCATGGTTACAGTGGCAAAAGATGTCAAATTGCAGATCGAATTTAACCCACTTCATGTAAAAGGCTATCGTTTAATCGGATATGAAAATCGCATCTTAGATTACGAAGATTTCGAGGATGATACCAAAGATGCTGGAGATATGGGCTCAGGTCATGTGGTGATTGCTTTCTATGAAATTATCCCTGCAAGTTCAAATGAATCCGTTGAACCCAAGACGTCTGAACTACCTCCAATCTTACGTTATGATGGAGATAATTATGTGGATGAGTTTATGAATATCGCGATTCGCTATAAACATCCCGATGAAGGAACTTCGATGTTGATTGAAGAACAACTGATGGTAAGTGCATTCACGATAAATCCTTCAGAGACATTCCGATTTGCTAGTAGCGTCGTTGAATTTGGATTATTATTAAGAGACTCAGCTTACAAATATAATGCAAGCTTTGATCAAATCATCGAAAGAGCAAATGCTTCTTTAGGTACCGATGAACGAGGATATCGGGAAGAGTTTATCGAACTTGTTATGAAAGCCGAAATGATCTATAATCGACTTTCATAAACCCATCAATTCAATGATGTATTGAATCATTAATATCATGAAAAACCAATCACAATAGTCCCTAAGTGATTGGTTTTTTTAATGGAAGAGGAAAGATTAATATAAAGGAAATGAAAGTTCACTACCGGTTTTCTCATTAAATCTTTCGAGTAATTCTTGATTAGATTGATACAAATTATATATATACTCTAATGAATCTAGATCTTTTTCAAAGTTTTCACATATCTGAATGATTTCTTGATCATCATATTCAAAGTAAATTCCTTCTGACAATAATGTTTGAATACTGAATGAAATCTCTTGAATATAGACATCACCAAGAATCATATTCCATTTAATATTGAAGTCTTCAGCCAGCTTCTGCCCATCTTGTGCGATATAGAATTCTCGATAGGGAGGTGCATCTAACCATGTGACATGAAGTTCATTCCAGCCTTCAAACGCATTAAGTCGTATTCTCCAATAGTTAACAGAAGTACTTTTCTCATTAACGGAAATAGCCCAGCGATGATTTTTGTAGAAGGTAGCATAAACATAAGATTCATTATCATCATTGTAAAAATGTGTCCAAAATTCAATCTCTTTGCTCACATCATAATATCTAACCCCAAAATTATCTTCGGAGATAAGTTCTTTTTCCATGATGTATCCAGTTTGAATGTCATAAAGAGATAAATAGACTCGTCCATCATAGAGCATGTTGATTTCTTTATCTTCTTCATCGTACTCAACATATTGGATATGTTCGATCTCAAGGTTATATTCATTATAGATCTTATGAAAAAATGTTAAGTGGAGCTTGTCGCGGTTCTTTGAGAAATAATACATATACTCATCGATATCACCTGACCTGTATTGGACTCTGTAGTGAAAATAGATTTGGTGATCGTTCATGGAAAAGTGAATGAAGTTACCTTTATCATCTTCACAATACGTATTTTCGTCACATGTCTTTATGTCATCAAGCACACGGGAATAAACATATCGACCATTATCAAGTGCATAGTAGAGATTTGAGCTTTTAAACAAGTATCTTTCATCAATGATTTGATCATTGATCGCAAGATCATCTTTGCTATAAAGTTCTTTTTGAGGTAAGGGTTGATATCCTTCTTTTGTTTGATAATCGAATGGATAGATAAAAGAGTCATCATAGTAAGTCGAACGATAGTAAAGGTATAAATCGTCCATAGATGTTTCAAATTGTGTTAAAAATATTTCAAAATCATCTTGTGTTTCATCTTCAAAATAAGGATTATTTGCTGGCTCTGCTTTTGTACCACATCCTAAAAGAAAAACTAGCATCAAGAAAGCACTCATGAATAAACTTATCTTTTTACATATGAAACAAAAAACTCCTTGTTGACGTTTTATATACATGTCAATGTCCCCCAAATACGATATATAGACTTATTTTAGCATAACTCCATTTAAAAATCATGATTGATTCCTATTTTATGTTATGTTACAATGTCATTAAAGTTTTATCACGAGGTGGGGAAAATGAAACAAGTTTTAGGTGTCAAATCATCCGGGAATATCGGAAATGATGTTTTTGCACTGATTATTTTAGGTTTACTTGGTGGTGTACTTTTGTATCTAAAGGGAGACTATTCGGATGAAACACAACGTCTCCTGGTTATTTTTGTTCCTATTTTCATCCTATATTTGATTATCGATATTATTATACAATCAAAAAAGCCATCATCGATGATTACGTATGATGGGAATAATCTTTATCTTCATTACACAAAACGAACTGAAACGATTCCGCTTGATCAAATCACATCAGCCATTCCAAGAAGAACGCATTCACGTATGATGAATTATTCTTTTGGTAAAATCATTATTTATACGTTGAATGGTGAATTTCGCATCGGCGTCATTAGTAATGTCGAATCTGTATGTGTTGAACTAATGAATATTGTGCGTAAAAGTAAAGAAAAACCCGCCATCGAGTAAACAAACCTAAGGTGATTGCGTTATAATGATAATCAGTAACACTTACTGAAAGAAGATCACCACATGGACAATC
Organism: Acholeplasma sp.; assembly: GCA_003605085.1. Taxonomy (GTDB): domain Bacteria; phylum Bacillota_I; class Bacilli_A; order Acholeplasmatales; family Acholeplasmataceae; genus Peloplasma. Next base: position 6,588 of record QZKD01000036.1, read on the forward strand.
AAACCAAATATAAAAATGAAAATATTATTCAAATGGTCAAATTCACCTTTTTTTCCATCTCAGCAGGTGCAATTCAAGCCATCACCTTTACACTTCTATTTGAAATCGCAAATCTCATCTATTGGCCAGCTTACTTAATTGCACTAACATTAAGTGTGTTATGGAATTATACACTGAATCGAAAGTTCACCTTTAAATCAGCCAATAATATTCCTGTCGCCATGTTGAAAGTGGGCTTCTATTATTTGTTGTTTACCCCAGCATCCACGTGGTGGGGTGATGCTTTGACTGGGATTGGTTGGAATGAATATTTGGTTTTAGCCTTAACGATGATCACCAATTTCGTGACCGAATTCCTTTACACGAAATATGTTGTTTATCACAATAGCATCAATACAGCAGTAAAAAAAGAAGAAGCCTAATCGATAGACTTCTCAAGAAATAACCCCTCTTTTAGAACCAACATTCGATCTGCAATATCTTTCGCATCCGATAGGTCATGGGTTGCGAAAATCCCTGTAATGTTCCTTTCTGCTAAAATTGTCTTTAAATCTTTTCTTATTTGAGTTCTCAGTTCAGTATCAAGATTACTAAACGGTTCATCCAAGAGTAAGACTTTTGGATTAGCAACCAGACTTCTAGCAAGTGCGACACGTTGTTGTTGTCCCCCTGAAAGTTCATGAGGATAATAATCCTTTTTATCAAGTAAACCCACGGTTTGGAGCATATCATTCACGATAGGCTCCTTTTCATTTTTCTTTAACTTAAATAATCCAAAGGCGATATTCTCATAAACTGATAGATGGGGGAATAGTGCATAATCTTGGAAGACCATACCTATCTGTCTTTTTGATGGATCAACGAAGATGTTACTCGATGATAGAGTCATCTCATTCATGATGATTGTCCCTGAAGTTGGTTTTTCTAATCCGGCGATTAAGCGAAGTAACGTACTTTTTCCCGAACCACTTAATCCTAAGATAGCAACCAACTCCCCTTGATGAATCGATAGAGAACAACCATTAAAAATTGGGTGATTGTTTTCATATTGAAAATGTAGATTTTGAATGCTAATAGACATGACTGAATACCCCTTTCTTAAAGTGTGTGATGAGATAGATAAGTGTAGATGCCATCAGGATAAGAATAAGTGAGGGAAGCGATGCTTCTTGAATCATCTCGTTTGATGTGTAGACGTAAACTAAGGTCGCAAGTGAATCATAGTTCGTGGGTCGTAAAATAAGTGTAAGAGGGAGTTCCTTGATCACATCGATAAAGACGAGGATCATGGCAGAGACTAACCCAGGATAAATCATGGGTAAATCAACTTTCAGCAAGGTTCTTAATCTTGAGTATCCAAGCATGTAGGATGACTCTGTGAAGCGATCCCCCACCTTTTCATATTGACTTTCTACGCTGTTAAATCCGATACTTAGGAACCGTAAAACATAGGCAAAGATTAAGGTAAACACACTCATCGTAATGACTAAGGTCGGACTATTTGGATCAAGAAGACGATAAAGTGGGGATAGAAAACGGTCGAGATCAACAAAGAACAGATGAACAGCCACTGCAATCACTGCACCAGGAATCGCATACCCCAGATTAGAGACTTTCGTCCAATAGCGACTCCACCTGTTTTTACGTTTCATACGATTAAAATTAACCATAAAAATCGCGATGATCAGAATAATGATGGTAGCAATCATTCCATTGGTGATGGTTTGAAGGGTGATCATTAAGACATCCATATCCCATGTTTGTTGAATCGTAAGCACAAGATAGTAGATCATTTGAGCGACAGGAAAAAGAAAGCTTAATAGAAGAATCATGGATAATCCGCTAACAATGAAAACAAGTGGCCAACCTCTGGCATGAATACGACGAACAAATCTAGACTTTGCAGGCATATGATATTTCTTTTTTCCTCTAAGTGCTCTCTCTAAAAGAATAATGAAGAACACAGTCAGCATGAGGAACGCAGACAATCGGATCGCACTGACCACGTCGCCTAAAGAAAACCACGCATTAAAGATAGCAAAACTAAAGACGCGAATATTGAAGTATTGAACTAGTCCGTAATCATTAAGTGTCTCTAAGATGACGAGTAAACTTCCTGCCACGAGAGCGGGTCTCAAGAGGGGGAGAGTCACAGTAAAAAATGAACGTATCGAACTAGAACCTAAAAGTTTGGCTGAGTCTAAATAGTTCGCACTTTGTCGAGGGAGACTAGAAAGTGTCAAGATATAGACATAAGGATAAAGTGTCAATGAAAAAATCAGAGAGGCTCCAAAGAGATTCATAATGCTTATATTATGTAGGATTCCTAGGTTTCTAAGAAATATAGAGAAGGTTCCAGTATAGGATGTCATATCGGCATAGATATAACCCGCAATATAAGAAGGAATAGCAAGCGGTAAAACTAAAAGCCAAGCGAGAACGTTTCTACCTTTAAACTGATAGCGTGCAATGACATAAGCAGCAAACAATCCAATGAGAATAGAGAACGTTGCTACAAGTAAGACTAAGACCACTGAATTGATGATATATTCTTTTAAAAGGTATGTCTTAATGTGATTCCATTCAGGAGTCGCGGGTGAGGTAAGCTCAAAAAGAATACCTAAGAGTGGTAAGAGAATCAAAACCCCACTCAAGATACTTATGATAGAGAAGATATTGAGATGGGTTTTGATTTTATACCACATCATATGCTCCTTATAATTTATTTCCAACCTGCTTGGTTCATGAGCATGGTCGCTTTAGAACTGTGCTCACTTAAGACACTTAAAGGAATCTCTTGTTTAATAAATGTTCCCCAAGATAGTAAAAGTTCATGAGGAAGAACATCGGGATGAACAGGATACTCAAAGTTAGCATTAGCATATGAGGATTGTGCGGACTCACTTGTTAAAAACTCCATGAGTTTTAAAGCATATTCTGTTTTTTCAGAATACTTCACCAGTCCAATACCACTGACATTGATATGGGTCCCTGTTGTTTCTTGATTGGGGAAAAACACACGAATGGTTTGAGCGACACTGACTTCATTGGGATCACTGGAATAAAGCATTCTTCCAATATAGTATGTATTCATAATAGCAAGATCAGCAGTCCCTGCAACAATGCCTTTCGCTTGATCTCTATCATTACCTTCTGGGTCTCTTGCAAAGTTGTTGGCTAACCCTGTAGCCCATGCTAGAGCTTGATCTTCACCCCAAAGCTCTATAAATGAAGACATTAAACTTTGATTATAGATATTGGTGGATGTACGTGTAATGATACGTCCTTCCCATTTTGCATCGGTTAATGCTTCATAGGTTGAAAGTTCAGATGAATCAACGCGATCTGGATGATAAACAATCACGCGTGCTCTCATGGTAAGACCATACCAATAACGTTCAGGATCGCGATAGTTTTCTGGAACTTGAAGATCTAAAGTTTCAGATGTGATAGGTTTCATTAATTCTAGTTCTTTGGCACGACCTAATCTTCCTGCATCAGCGATGATTAAAAGATCCGCTTCGGTATCTTCACCCTCATTTTGTAAGCGAGTGATGAGTTTATCTGCTTCATCACGTACAAGATTGACCTTAATGCCCGTGGTTTCAGTAAACGTATCATAAAGAAGTTGATCGGTATCATAATGTCTTTCAGTATAAATCGTTATCGACATGTCATCATTTTTCAACTGACATGCAGATAGCGTAGCTAATAATAAAATGGCGAGCAGTATATAGATTGTTTTATGCATAAAATCCTCCTTGTTTATGTGTTCGCGAGTATCATTTTACAGGAGGAGATTAAGCATTGCAAAGGAAGTGATTATGATTATAAATAGGGGAACTACTTATAATATTTAATAAATTATCACGACATCAAACAAAGAATCCATGTATAATAAAATTATAATTGCTGACAAAATGGACCCCATGTAGAAATAAATCGTTATTAAAAAAAGGTAATCTCGATTGCATTCGAGATTCCCTTCACAAATGATTCAATTATGGAGGTAATGATGAAACGTTTTTTATCTATTTTTTTTATGTTGGGATTAATCATACTATCTTCTTGTAGTAAAGAAGAAATCACCGAGTATCACTATATCTCCTTAGCGATGGGTCCCAATGTCGATCTGTTTTTAGATCAAGAAGATCTTGTGACACATTTTGCACCTTTAAATGAAGACGCAAAAATACTACTTGCAGGTATGGATTTGTTAGATATGACACGTGATGAAGTTTTACTTCAACTTGTGGATACATTGATTGACACAGGATATATCGATATTCTTTCTGTACAAAACAGTATCGC
>QZKD01000040.1 GCA_003605085.1 Acholeplasma sp.
GGTTCCCAAGTCATCAAATTCAAGAATTGTCCGTGAGACTGTAATGTTCTCATCAAATCCTTCAATGTTATGCACCTCGGTTCCTGAGATGCGCCTGCCGTCCCGTCCTCCTGCAGCGACATCCTCGTATACGTGAGATCGATTCAGGACCGGATCGTTGACCGCATCTCTTCCCAATTCTTCCCAAAAGCTGTGATCTCGCGGCGTGCGCAGGTTATCGGGATTTTCTTCGTCCCATTCCACGTTTTCATTGTTGGGGTTGTGGCGCATGGTTTTCGTCCTTTTAAAAAAAGATAGAGTAAATTATGTATATAATAATAGAAACAATCGCCAACATGATCGATGACGCAATGAGAAAAACTATTCCAAAACATATTTTTTCAATGATTGCCTGGTGTTTGATTTTCTTTCTTTTTATTTCTTCATAGACTTCATGGTTAAGTTGCCGTTCGATTGATCCCGCGATCTTCGCGGCATGCGATCATCGGGAGTATTGCTGCGTGGGGCTGGACGCCGATCACCAGTTGGATTACACCCCGAAACAACGGCGATTGTCGCAACGGCGGGTGGCGGAAGAGTCGGACGAGTTTCGCGAGAAATATCGGTGGCGCGCGGGGATCGAAGCCCTCAACGCCAAACTGAAACGAGTCATGAAACTGGGCCGCTTGCGAGTGAGGTGACTGGCCCGAGTGCGTTACGCGGTCAACCTCAAAGCGCTGGGTTGGAACATCCTGCAGGCGATTCGGGCCTAAAAAGCCCAAATTTCCACTCGTTTTGATCACCGGAAGAGGAAAAGAGAATCAAGCCGGTGTCGTTGACTCGACTGGCGTCACACGACCTACGTTTCCGGCGCTGCAATGCATCACCGGCGAGAAAAAAGGCATTTTCAATACGATGACTTATTAACGGGGCGTCCACCCTTGGCACCCTGCAATGTATTGACAGTCTCGTTTCGCATGGATTCAGTATATATTGATACACTATTTCATGCAATTCTTATCGAGCAGTTATTTATGCGTAAAGCCATATGGACAAAGTTATTAAATTGTAAATATGTTATATTTGACAAGGAACATCAAAATTTCAACAACGATTGCCTCTTGAATATTATGTGCGGGAGTGATTCTTTCTGCAATTTCTTTTATGGATAGCCCTTCGAGATCTTTTAATACATTAAATACAATCATAAACTCATTTTCATCAATATAAGAAAACATTTGTTTTGATAAAAGAATTGGGAGAAATGTTTTATTTTTATATAGATTCGCACCGAATTTCGTTAAATAAATTCTATCATTATCTTGTATAAATCGGCTTGGATATTGTCTAAATTCATCTATGAAAATTCTATTTGTAATGCTATGTCTATACCGGTTTTCTGTTTGTTTATAATTTGTGTAGTTGCTAATCAATTCATCCCAAAACTGTTCTAATTGCTCAATGATGCAAGGCCAACTAAATTGTGTACACGCTTTTCTTCGACTCTGCACGCCCATGTCTATGAGAGAATCTTGTTTCATTAGTAATTGTTTCAGGATTTGGATGGCGTATTCGCTGTCAACCGCAAGTGATTGTGAGAGGCGATAATGATTTGCTGACCACGGTGTTAAATTGCAATATATGTGTAAAAGTGTATTTGATTTCATCCAAATTGTCGGAATTTTATAACCATTTATGTCATTGTCAACAAGAAATTTATATCCATCCCAATCAGACGTCAGCAATGGCAGACCAGAAGCCATGGCTTCTAATACGGTTAATCCAAATGTCTCTTGAATATTATCAGAGAACGAAATAAACAGATCAGCCAAATTGTAAAGTAAAGGTTTTTCATGTTCGAGAACGGTTTGTATGATCCGTATATGACGTTCTAATTCTAATATATGTATTATATTTTTAAGTTGCGATAAATAGGCTGATGAAATTGCATTGCCACAGATACAAAATAATAAATTGGATTGGTTGGTTTCTTCGAGCAAACTTTTTAACAACAATATCATGGGGATTATATCCATTTTATCTTGCTTGGATATTCTTCCCAAGTACAAAAAAACAAAAGCATCTTTTGGGATCAAATACTTTTCTCGAATGGCGTGTTTGTCTCTGGGTTTATAGCGATTAATGTCAACGCCCAAAGGAATGACCTTCATTTGTGGAGAAAAATCTATAGACATATTCCATGGTTGATTCTTCGCGCTTTCCTTTAAATTTTGGATCAAATTTTGCATGACGGTTTTGGCTGTAGGAGTTGTGCAAATAATCCCATCCCACGATCGTGTTGGGTTCATCATTGCAGTAAATAAACTATTGGCCAAAAAATTATAACTAATCGTATGCGTATGGCCGCAAATGGGAGGCACTTTATCTTTCATTAGACACCGTAGTGCGGTTGCTTGCAAAAAACATTCTCCCTCCAATATCAAGGCATACGTTTCGTTTTGTAAATTGTCCATGAATTCTTTCGAGTTTATCAAGTGAATTCTCGCACGAAGATCTGGATCTTGTATGCTTTCATTCCAAGATTTTTCCACAAGACACGGATCTTCATACATATTGACAATATGATATTCATCCCATGTTCCATATTGGCACAAATTTCGGTTGAGTTCCGAACAAGCGACCAAAACACCGTAATTCATGTTTCCGTGTGTTGGAGTTGCATGTAGCGGCCGAATATAGGGGATTAAATTGGCAAGTGTTTTCACGGAGTACTCTCTTTTTCTGGGATAACCAAATCGGGAAGATATAGCAGTTTACCTATTCCAGATGGAGATGGCTCAGCCGCTGCGTAAATTAATTCCATGAGGTTCCGTTTGATAATGGTTCCATTTTGCAATGAGTAGATGAATTCATACACACCATCGACAGGTATTTTTATAAAGAATTCTTGAAGTCTGTTCGGGTTAGAACTAAAATTAACATATTTTTGATCGACAAATTGCAGGGTGGGTCGGAGCATCATGCAGCGAACAATAAATGGCGTTTTCGTCACTGTTAGATTTTCATTTATTACTCGACCAGATACATAAAGTACTTCATTTGGATCTTTGCTCAATTGTAAGTGTAAATCAATACTTTCTGGTGATTCTGCATTGATTTCTATACTTTGCCTTGCTGATGTTCCTGACCCTTGCACATAAATCGTATAGTCTCCAGGCGTATAAATATATTCGGTGTGTATAAGTGCTGTTTCATTTCTTTGTAATAATTTCGAAATTGGATAAAAATCTGTTTCTTGATCCTTGGCAAGAAGAAAACTAAAAATGGCGCCTTGACGCACCGGGAATTGCGTTTTTGACTCGTCAAGATGAACCGTAAGTTTTTTAGGGGCAAAATCCAAAAGAATCCAAATTTCGTCGCCGTAATTCACATCATACACTTTTTTCGTTAGATAGGGGAATGCGGTTGTGCTTGCTTTGATCAAATAGCGGACAGATGTATCGTTAATGTTTTGAAACGCGAAATATCCATTTCCATCAGTTCGAACAGATTGAATAACCTCCTCATAGATTGGATTGAAAACTTGCAAATCAACCTGTGCATGGCTTACTGGAGAATTGTTTACATCAATCACATAGCCACAAATCGAGTATTTCTTTTTATCTTCTTTGCGAATCAACACAAAATCGATTTGTTGATCGGCATCATCCGTCGATTCTAGATATTTTTTTTGTTCGATATACCCGTGCGCCGATGCAAACAATTTAGCATAGTTTGGAATGACATTGTTAAATTGATATTCTCCCTTCTCATTGCTGACCGTGTTTTTTTGATATACAGGATTTTGACTTTTTTTTGGTGTGATCGTTTGAAAAACAAGATTTGCGTTTGGGATTGGTTTGCCTTGTTCGTTCTCGATTTTTCCTCGCACTTGAATTAAGGAGTTTAAAATGATGTCGACATTCGTAGCGATATTCCCCGGTGAGTATTTCACTCCCTCCGTCACGCCGAATCCATAACGTTCATGAATTGCATATACTTTTGTCAACTTTGTTTTATCACTATACATTTTAAGAGAAGGGATGAAGTAGTACCCATTTTGATCTGTTCGCTGCTCTGCTTGTCCGCGAATTGTAAATACAAACGCTCCCTCCACCGGTTTATTATCTTTCGTAAACACACGACCGCTAATTCCGGATTTTTTTACAGCCAATATTTCAAGATCGTAGATGTCCTTATCAATGACTTGCACGATAAATTCCATAGGTGGATTCCAATGAGTGGTAGTGAATTTCGATTCTCTATTTTGAAATTCATCCCGCTCTTTGATGAGATAAAATCCTTTGGAGATATCGGTAAAAATAAATTTCCCATCTTTTTCTGTCGTACAGTATTGAATCTCAGAGCCACCCTCCCGATCTTTCAGATACAGGCACAAACCAAAATCCGGTATGGGAGAGCGTGTAGATTTTTCTAAAACGGATCCATGAATGGCATAACCAGGTTTGTTCAGAATCAGTAGATGGGATTCGTTGTCCGTTGACAGTTCTACGTCCAAGCTAGATTTTTTTATTTGTTGGTAATCCTTGTGATGCGCTTGAATTCGATAAAAACCTGGTTTGATACTCGAAAATGAACACAATCCCTTATCGTTTGTTTGCAACATCATGATGAAGATGCCTTTGGTTCTGGTCTGGAGCAGTTCAACATTCGCTAAATGGATTGGATCATTGTTTTGGTCGATAACGCGAATCGACAGTTCTGCGTTGTTATTCAATAACAAATCGCGTGTGTTTTCATACGCACTGATTTCAGGTAGATAATGTGTCAGATAATCCGTGGCAGAGGCTTTCAGCGAATAGGATCCAGGTAGAAGCGATGGAAACAGGTAAAAACCAGCGTTATCACTATAGGTTTCATAGTGTACAGTCGATCGAGTTGGATCTATCGCTCTGACGACAGATTCATTATCCTTTCGTATGCCGTGTAATTCAATTTTAGCTCTTGCTATCGGTGTGGATTCAGCGTTTGTAACGTGACCTTTCAAGAATACGCTCCGCAGAAGGTGGATAATAATATCTGGTGAGTGGTCCGCCCCGACTTGAAATATCTGAGAGGAAGCTTTGATGGCGTCTGAGGCTGTGGCAGACACAACATAGGCTCCTTCAGTCAATTGAATTTGAAAACGACCATACGAATCCGCTATTATTTTATCAAGAACCATATCCGCTTTTTGGATAACCACTTCAGCGGATTCAAAAGGTAGATGTCGTTCATCTATCACCGATCCTTGCGCAACAAAAACAGATTCTTTTATTTCTTGATTAGGGTGCAAGACGAACGTCCTGCTGTCTATGGGAATTGGTTCAATTGAATTGCGAGGAACATAATGCGGTTCGTAGTGGACCACAGTATATATACCACTGATAACTGCGAACAAAAAAATGACTACAACCAGTATGGGGTTTCTATTTTTCATATTATGCTCCTCATTCGTCCGCTCTTTTTGTGATGCCATTGTCTCTTGTCAATCCTACCCGATTCTAATGATAGCAAGTTTGTGCCCATGGTGATAATTTCTTTATCATGTGTAGAAATAATAATCGTTTTTCTGGTGGTTTCCTGCTCCAGAAACTTCAAGAACATTTCTTTGTAATTTTTGTCGACATAAACCGTGGGTTCATCCATAATTAGAATTTGCGAATCTGAAAATAACGATCTTGCAATCACAATTTTTTGACACTGCCCACCAGATAATTGTGTTCCATCGTAAAAGGAACGCGCCATGATTGTTTCATATCCTTTGCTAAGTTGATCAGAAAATTCTCGCAATTGAAAACGATCCGCTAAATCATCTATTTGTTCGGTATTATTAATGTTTTCTATCGAACTGAAAGCGATGTTCTCCCGCAATGATACTTGATAGACAGTGGAATTTTGAAAAAGAACACTGATGTACTTTTTTATCGCTTCCCTGGTGAATTGCTTAATATCACGATTGTTAATCAATATACAACCGTTTGTAGGGTCATAGAGTCGACACAAAAGTTTTACGATCGTACTTTTTCCCGCACCGTTATTTCCATGAAGTATGGTAAAATCACCGCGAGAAATTACGAAAGACACATCCCGCAACACCCATTTGTCGGTACCAGGATATTTAAAGGATACATGATCAAAGGTAAGATTTTCGAATTCTTCAACAGGGTGGGATTGTGTTGGATACTCGATCAAGGGTTTCAGGGATTGAAATTCATGAAAATCCTTGAAATAGCAACTGTTTTCATACAACGTGTTGAATGTATTCAATAACTGAAATACGTGAGATTGAATCGAAGCAAAGGCCGCCATATACATCGTGGCCTGTCCAATTGTGAAACCTTCAATAATACGACTACCATAGTAAACAATTCCTAAACAAGCGGCAATCCCAATTGTAACATTAGCAAACTGTGTCATGGAGGATAAGAAAGTGGTTTTGATCATAACCGAGAGATTTTGATAGATCAACCGTGTTCGTATCTGTTCCCATCGATTCATAACATAGTTCCCAAAATCCCATAACCGTACTTCTTTTTCTCCTGACATTCCGCTGGCAATGGAACTATAAACATTGGCTTTGCGTTTTGTTTCTTGCTGACGTACAACCAGGTCGTATTCCAATTTTGCAGTATACCGACCAATAGGAAAAACCGGTACGGCAATAAAAAATCCAAAAAGACAAAAAATCCAATGCAGACTTGACAATACAATCATAAACGATACAACCCCGAAAAATTGGCGGATGAAATTAAAACATTCGTTTAACGTCCGCATCGACCTCGACGAGGCACCCTGAAGAGCGCGACTGATTAAATTGTGATAATTGGGATCTTCCAAATACGATAAATCCAGAGTAAGTTGTTTTTCGTTGAGCTCTTTTTCTATATTCAAGACGAAAATTTCATTTATAAAGCGATGTAAATTGTTGTTGGCTATCTGCAGAAGGAATTGAAAAAACATTACCGCCGATTGTATTGACAACCAAAAAAACAATGTTAAGAATAAGTCCGGATTATCATTAGCGGATAAATAGGCCAACGTACTGTCAATTGTGATTTGACTCAATGCCACATGTATTGCCGGCAGTATGGAAACAATTATTTCAGAAGTAAACAACACGGAAGTTAATACAGGCTTGATCCTATACAATCGGATAAGCACAAAATGGATCATTTGTATACTATTCACAAAAGTATTAATCATGAGATATCTTGAATTGTCATAATTTGATGTTGTATTATATGCACACCGGATCAAAAAAACCTTATATTTTTTGATCGACCTTACCTTGATAATTTTTCCAAATCAACAACATTTTTTTCTAATATTTTAAGTGTGTTACAGATCGTACTCTCTAATGTTTTTAACCATTTTTTGCACGATTCTTCAAAAGTTTCTTGGTTAACAGTGTCTTTATAACATAGCCTGCAATAACGGATCGCCCAACAATTTTTGCACTTTTCTTTTGTCATTTCAAAATCACGTTTGATCAATGTCTCAATTTTTTCTACCGATAATCCACTATCCAAATCTCCGACTTCAAAATAGGCATTGTGAGCGATACGTTCACATGGATAATACTTTAAGTCAGAACTGAGATACAATCGACCGGCTGGAAGACAGGGGCCGCTTCGTGGAACTCCGCAATCATGGCAAAAACTCTTTGGAAAAATTGTCCGATTTAATATTATGCCTAATATATCATAAATAAATGTAATCATGTTCTGCGATATCGATGTGCAATCTTTATTGGATATCCATTCCAAACCTTTTTCTTTATATATGTAAAATATATTCTGATTTCGTTCATCCAATGTTTTCTGATTCACATTTGCGCAAAAACTATCTGTCATTTTACAGGAGGAAAAACGTGAGGAATCGCCAAATTCTTCATTTAATTGATCAAAAAAGGAATATATCTCATCGTAATTAGTCGGTGGCACCAAGACAGAATTGAAAGAACATTCGCTCCGTTTATTCATTTTCTTGCAGAGTTGTCGATATTTGCGAACATTATTCATGATACAATCAAAGGTCCCTTCCCCATTGGCGAATTTTCTATACCGATCATTAATATGTCGCGGACCATCTAGACTTATCAAAATATGAATCCGATTGTTAATACAAAATTCCATTTGTTCTTCCGTAACTTCACAAAAATTGCTCGTTATGTGAAACAAAAATCCCTGCCCCGTCTTCTCCGTTATCGTTCGGCAATAATTTACAACGTTTTCAACCAAAGAAAAATTAAGGGTTGGTTCACCGCCATAAAATCCGATCCCTAATTCATCTGACACACGAAAAAAACCGTTTTGCATGTTATTAATATAATTGAAATTTTTCTGAATCTCTATCCGACGTATCGAATGTGTAATAAGATAATCAATTGCTTTTTTGGCTTGCATAAATGTCATAAAACCACCACTATATCCAGGTTTGTTATGTTGTTTATCTTGCCAACTGCAATAGGAACAGCGCAAATTACATTGGCGTGTTAATTCCAAACATAAACCCGTCAAGCCATCCGAAACATAATCTTTTATCATTTCATGTACAAAAGATTGTCTGACTTTTACAATTGGTTTAAAAAGGTTTCTATAGATAATCGCTTCCTGCAAAATATCATGACTATATTTAATCCCACTTTGCACAGATTGAATTTGTTCGTGCATTAAAGTATCCATAACATGGTCGTACTTATTGGCTAAATCCAACAAAATATCATTAAGAGGTTCATCATTTACGATGGTTCGTTGAAATATCTCAAAATCATATTCATCCATTTTCAGGATGTAATTTGTTCCTGGATCCAGAACATACCAAAAATCGTCCGTCTTAAAACATTTATAGAGAAAATTTTTTTCTTTAGTTGAATTCATAACAATCTCCAAGTAGCTTATTGATATCTTGCACAAAAAATGTAGTGAAAGGCATTTTTTAGAATTTATTTATTCACAGCTTGTTGATTGGCATGGCTTGTAATTGAATCTTCATCAAAATGAATTGCAAAAGCAGTATATTCTTGAGTAAGACTCCATTCAGTGGGGGGCCAATATTGACATGTGCAACCACATGGATATATACAAGCGCATTGGCCATCACAATTACAATAGCATGAATCTACACCTTGCGCATCAAAAACGGAAAACGGTTGGAACGGAACATAATGTATCATAGAAATACCTCCGACAAGTATTTTGTCTAAAAATGCCTTTCACTAATATATGAACTACACGCCATTATTAAGGCAAAATGCAACGATTTAGTGCCTGAGCATAAATAAACGCTCGAAAAAATGTTAGTCATTTGGCCGAATGGAATAATTCCATTCTCCATAAAATGGATGTTTTTAAATTTTGTGTAAATTCATTTCCGCATCACTCACGGTAAGGCCCGTTTCGTAGCGATTTGTATCCAGGTGGGCTTTCACCACTAAGCCGTTTTTTGTCGTTGTATGGCTTATCAAATTGACAATGGCCTGAAAGCTGACCAACGGCCTTCCTCGCCAGTTTTGCGTGATGAAACTGAACAGGCGATGCTCGATCTTGTTCCATTTGCTTGTGCCTGGAGGAAAATGGCAAATCGATAAAACCATTTTTAAGTCATTAGCCAAGTCCTGCAATGCGACTTTCCATAAGCGGCTCCGGCTACTATTACTTCCACCGCCATCCGCCGTAATCATAATTCGGCTTGCTTGGGGGAAACGATATTGTCCCATTTCTTGCCACCAGAGGAAAATGCTGTGCGCCGCAAATCGGGAGGTGTCATGATCAATTCCAATATTCACCCAACCTTCGTTTGAAAAAATATCATGAACACCATACGGAATCGCTTTGCCTAATTTCGGATCAAGAAAATCATGAACACGGACTTCTTCGGGACAACCATTCTTGTGGTATTCCTTCCCCGAATTGCAAAAATCCGCCATCATTTCTTTCTTTTTGGTGTCAATGGAGATCACCGATTCTTTCGATCGTTGAAATCGTTTCGCCTGTTCATTGATATATTCGAACTGCGCATTTCGATCCGGATGGGAAATTCCCTCCCGTGTTTTCCGATGGGCCTGTAACCTGTACCCGGCTTCGTTCAAGAGATAGGCGACTTTTCTCGGACAAACCGGATGGGACAATTTTCCGAACTCGTCCGAGAGGCGTCTTGTACTTTTGCAGGTCCAACGCAGGGTGGATTCGGGATCACCACGAGTAACCGGTTCAACCAGCGATTCCAGTATGGAGAGGAGGTGTTCATCCATTTCTTCAATCCTTTTTCGACCTCCGCCCGCTCAGCGGATTCGTACGGGTTTCGTTTCGGTAAATTTCTCCGGTTGCTTTTCGAGTTCTCGGATCCGACGCCGAATGGTAGTATGCGCTATTCCGGTCGCCTCGGAAACCAAGGTGATTCCACCTCTTCCAAGTTGGATGGCTTCGGTACCGGCCCATAGTCGACACATCCGTTCATCCATTGATGAGGACAGCATCTGAAATTTACTCTGCAATGTATTGACGGTCTCGTTTCGCATGGATTCAGTATATATTGGTACACTATTTCATGCAATTCTTTTCGAGCAGTTATTTATGCGCAAAGCCTAATCTCATTCTGTAGCAATAATCCATCTTCAGAAGGGATTGTAAGAATCTTTTCCCATCCGTGTCAATAGCATTTTGCCAATATTTCCCAAATGCGAACCACCGGTGGTTCGCATTTTTTTAATCCTTGTCGATAAAAAGCTTCCAACCATCCCTTTTAATGCGAATTCCTCTCTCGATGT
>QZKD01000012.1 GCA_003605085.1 Acholeplasma sp.
CTATATGTTTAAACAATCTTTATGATCAATCAAAACAAGGTGACAAAAAGGTTACATCCATCCTGCAACAGATGGGTGCTACATTAGTTTTTGATAATATGAATCATCAAGTCACCATTTATCCTTCACACACACACGGGATTGAGATTGATCTTTCTGATATTCCGGATTTGGGTCCCATATTGATGGCACTTGCAGCTGTGTCTCAAGGAACCACCCATTTCACCCATGCAAAACGGCTCCGTGTTAAAGAATCCGATCGCATTGAATCCATGGAAAAAGCGCTCCGATTATTAGGTGTACACATGACCTCAACAGAGGATGAAGTATGGATAGAAGGTAGAGAATCTCTTTTAGGGGATGTCGTACTAGATGGATGTAACGATCATAGAATTGTCATGGCACTCGCCATTTTATCCATTAAAGCTTCAGGGAAAATCACTATCACTGGTGCTGAAGCAATTGAAAAATCATACCCAACATTTTTTGAAGACTATCGTCAATTAGGAGGATGCATTGATGAATCTTGAATCGTTAAGACAAACCATCGATCAGATTGATGATGACATGATGGTTTTATTCAAACGCAGAATGGCCGTTAGTCAGCAAATCGGTGAAGTTAAAAAAGAACTGAATCTTCCTGTTTTTGATCCATCACGTGAACAAATCATCCTAGAGAAGCGCAGAGCAGCACTTCAAGATGATCGTTTATGGCCTTATTATGAATCTTTTTTAAAACATATATTCCATTTATCGAAGGAGCAACAACGCTAATGGATCGTTATGGTTTGATTGGTCAAAACATCGGATACAGCAAATCACCACTCATCCATCAATTTATGGCAAAAAAACTAGGGCTTGAGTTTCAATATGACCTATTAGACATGGATGAAAAAGACATTCCTCACCTCTTTAAGCATTTAAGACGTGGGGTGTTTAGAGGTTTCAATGTCACGATTCCTCATAAACAAAGTGTGATGCGCCATATCGATATTCTTACCCCTAAGGCACGACGCATCCAAGCGGTGAATACTATCTATATGAAGGGTGAACAGATCGTAGGAGACAATACAGATTACGATGGCTTTTTAGGATTGTTGACGTACTATCATATCGATGTGAAAGCCAAACGCGTCTACATTTTAGGATCAGGAGGCGCAGCCAAAGCAGCGTATATCGTCTTGGAAGATTTAGGTGCCCACGTCACGGTAGTTACTAGAAATAAACCCGAAGAAGTAAAGATGTTCAAACGCGTCATTACGTATCAAGACATCAAAGAAGAGGATGTCGATCTATTTATCAATGCAACCCCGATTGGGACATATCCTAAAAATCAAGAATCCGTGTTACCAAAACACTTAGTTAAAGATAAGATTGTGATCGATTTAATTTATAATCCCGAAGTTACCACATTGATGCAAGATGCCAAAAAAGCGTATAACGGGTTGATGATGTTGATCATTCAGGCGTTAAAGAGTGAGGAGATTTGGTTTAATCGAACCATAGAACTCACGGATACATGGCTAAAAGAGTTAAAGGAAGTGATCTATCATGAATAGTTACGGAACATTATTTAGAATAACCCTTTACGGTGAATCGCATCAACCCGCCATTGGTGTGATTATTGATGGTATGCCAGCAGGGATAACTATCGATCATCGTTTGATTGATCAAGATATGAAGAAAAGACAACCCGGTGCGATAGGAACGACACCACGAAAAGAAGCGGATGAAGTCAACATACTTTCAGGTGTCTTCAACGGAAAAAGCACGGGGTCGCCGATTCATTTGATGATTGAAAATACCAATATCAAGAGTCAAGATTATGAACACTTAAAGCATCATCCCCGCCCGGGTCATGCTGATTTTGTTGCAAGCAAGAAATATCATGGCTTTCATGATTATCGAGGAGGAGGACGTTTTTCAGGACGCTTAACCGCGGCGATTGTAGCCGCTGGAGCTGTTGCTAAAATGGTGATACCCTTCAAACTTTCTCATGAACTTGTTCAACTAGGAACGTTAACCGACATGACAAAAATCGATGAATACTTGCTTAACATTGCTGAGCAAAAAGACTCTGTGGGTGGGATTATCGAAGTGAAAGCTTTAGGTCTTCCCGTGGGTCTAGGTGAACCTTTCTTTCAGAAGTTAGACGCTGAAATTGCGAAAATGATGTTTTCTATTCCATCCGTCAAAGGGGTTGAATTTGGGTTAGGGTTCCGTGGGATAGATTTCATGGGAAGCCAAACCAATGATTTGATCATCGATCAAGAGGGTCGAACCAAAACCAATCATAGTGGAGGTGTCACAGGGGGGATTTCTAATGGAAACGAATTGGTCTTCCGTGTCATGATTAAACCCACTTCATCCATTGGAAAAGGTCAAGAAACCTATGATTTTAGTGAAGGGAAAGTCACTGAACTTTTGATTGGGGGCCGTCATGATGTGGCCATCGCTCGAAGAGCGGGAATCGTCTTAGAGAATGCACTCGCCATCGTACTCGCAGATCAATACTTAATTCTTCAGGCATATAAGTAAACATCAACGATATTAGATGTATGCCGTGTTTCTATTTAATCAAATGGAAACGGTAGCATGAGATCGTTCAAAGCGAATTTGCGAATATTGTATATAATGAAAGCAAAGAGGGTAGATATTTCATTGTCTATCTGTCGTTGCTTTTTCTTTATCAATGAGGTTTCATCAGAAAGGGGATGTTGTCTTCTAATGTCTAGAGAAAGATTACTACATTATGTCTCTAAAAAAGTGTATACCCCTTTAGTATCTTATGATATTCAGTTTGCTCTATATAAAGGCGATATCCCCTTTTCAAAAATTGACACTTTGTCGTTTAAAGCGATTCAAGTAGGTGAAGTTTGGGGTACCCTTTTCGATCGTGCTTGGTTTCGGCTATCCCTTAAAGAGATGTATCATCATAAAGAGAATGATTTACCTCTGGTCTTAATGCTTGATATTGGAGGAGAAGGTCTCGTATACGACCATGTAGGTTTTGCGATGATGGGAATTACGAATAAAATGTCATCCTACGGAATTCCCCCGGATAAACCTGGGAAATGGATTGTTCCAGTAACGGATGACAAGATACAAACGATCTATATTGATGCTAGTTGTAATGATCTCTTTGGTTATGTTCAAAATGGAGGACGTATCCAACATGCAGAACTTGGTTGTGTTCATCCTCGATGGCACAAAATCTTCTATGATTTAGAGGTGTTAATCGATTGGGAATTAGGCATTAGTGAAACTGGAAATCATCAACCTTCACGAACAGCCGAACAAAAGATTGCTAATAATCCCCATGTGACTCCGTTACTAAATGATATCGAAAACATGCTTTTTACATCTAATGAGCCTTTAATTTTTGAGATTGAGCGACGGCTTGATACGTTTTACAAGTCCCCTTCAAAGCACACTTCACTCGATATCATTGCGACAGGACATGCCCATCTCGATATTGCATGGATGTGGTCTATCGAAGAGGGAAGACGTAAAGCAAGACGAACATTTACAACAGCATTATCAATGATGGATCGTTATCCAAAGTATATTTTTGGTGCAAGTCAATATCAACTTTTTGATTGGATAAGACAGGATTATCCACAATTGTTTTCTCGTATTCGAGACAGAGTACAGGAGGGACGTTTTGAGTTACAAGGTGTCTTTTGGGTGGAAAGTGATTTAAACATCCCCTCTTTAGAATCCCTTATTCGACAAATCTATTATGGAAGACAATTTACAAAGCACTATTTTAATAAAGACATTAATTTTGTTTGGGAACCTGATGTCTTTGGATTATCGGGTGCTCTCCCCCAAATCTTAATTAAGTCAGGAGTTCGTTTTATATGTTCACAAAAACTCTCACAGAATAAAATCAATCCATTCCCATACCACTCATTTAAATGGGAAGGCATCGATGGTTCCATGGTCATGGTCCATCATTTTCCTGAAGAAACCTATGATTCAAGAATGCGTCCTGCTTCAGTCTTAAAACTCTTTCATCAATATAAAGAAAAAGACACGATACCTCACGCGTTGATGGTGTTTGGCATTGGTGATGGGGGAGGAGGTCCTGGGGAAGAGCATTTAGAACGCTACAACAGAATCTGCAATATCGATGGACTCCCCAAAATAAGTATGAATAGAGTAAGTCACTTTATCGATATATGGTCAAAGGATGTAGACAAGATGTCAAATGTTAAAGGTGAACTCTATTTTGAAAGACATCAAGGGACTTACACGACAGAAGTACTCAATAAAATCGGAAATGAGACCATGGAGCGACTACTGAATCAGTATGAGCAGTTATCCGCATGGTTATGGTATTTTGAAGGGGTCCCTGTGGATCAAATATATCTTGATCAAACATGGAAAGAGGTTTTGTTATATCAATTTCACGACATATTACCGGGTTCTTCGATTATGCCGGTTTACCATTCAACACGAAAGAGATATCGTGAATTGATCTTGGAGTTAACAAAGCGAATCGAAAAAAGCATGAATCTTTTTATTCATAAACTTTCGAGTCAAGGATGGACTGTATTTAATCCGACAGGTTGGATCAAGAAAGATTGGATCAAAATCGACCAGCAATGGTTTTATTATGAAGTAGCTCCTTTTGCTTGGAATACATTATCGAATAAACAAATCAAGACTAAGAAAGTGATTGAGAATATCCTCAATAATGGATTGGTGAAAGTGACGATAAACCATCAAGGGGTGATTGAATCGATCATTAAGTTGGATACCATGGATGAAATGATTGACAAAAATCGACTTCAATCGATGTGGATTGTGTATCACGAATTAGCTGAAGAATATGCTGCGTGGGATTTTGCCGATCACTACCGACAAGGTCAAAAAGGGTACCCTAAAATCAGATCTATTGAAACAATCACTGAAGGTCCTCTACAACAGATCCTGATACATTATGATTATCAATCCTCAATGATTCTCATGACCGTTAGTCTTTATGATGATTCACCACTGATTAAGATTACTTGCTCAGTGGATTGGCATGAAACAAATACCAGCTTGAAATTTCAAATCCCGATCACAGTTCATTCCGATTATGCGACTTGTCATATGCAATATGGGAACATTCATAGACCTACACACAGTGAGGATTCATATGCCGCTGCGAAAGATGAAATTTATGCCCATCAGTTTGTTGATATCTCAAATGAACATTGCGGAATCGCGATGATCGTTCCACAAAAATATGGCTATCGTGTTAAAGATCAAAGTTTAGAAGTCACCATTTTAAGAAGTCAAAAAAAGAATGGATCTGAACTTGGGTTTATGGAAGATTCAGATTATTTAGAGATGCATTATGGTGATTTGGTTGCACACACGTTTACGATGGGAATCCTCCCACATCCACATGATCTGCTTCTTGTTGAGCAATATGCGGATCAATTAAAAAATGAAGTCTGGATCACTCACAATGAAAGCCGGGGATCGCTTGAAATGTGTCCTTTATTGCAGTTGACATCACCCTATGTCACCATAGAATCGATTAAAGTCTCTTATGATAAACAAGGACTCATCTTAAGATTAATTGAGCATTCAGGTCATTCGTGTAGTTTTGATGTATTGACCTCGCTTCGTTATAGTGATGTGTGGTTGTGCGATATGCAAGAAGTGATGCTACAAAAGATTAACATGGAACATCTTCAAATTAAAGGATATGAAGTGTTAACGCTAAAACTCATAAAGGAGTCAAACTGAGATGATAAAAGTCAAATCCACGAAACCCTCGGGTTGGATAAAATCTTTGATGCAAGAAGAGGTAAAACATCATGTCATTGATAAACTACCAGAGTTGTTACCTGATTTGTTTCATGATGATCTTTACGCTAAAGATCGGATTGGCCCACATACACGTCCCAAAGACTTGGGAACAGTCGAAAATGACCAAAGTTGGAACGCTCAATTTTATTGGTGGAACAGTGAGACGATAGGCAATTATTATGATGGATTGATGCGGTATGGTTATCTTCTTGATGACCATCAGATGATTGAAAAAGCTAATCAGTTTATTAAGCATATCTTATCATCCCAAGATGACGATGGCTATCTTGGGATTTACACGCCTGAATTTAGATACCATTTCAATTCAGAAAACGGTGAATTATGGGCAAAAACAACCATCGGACGATTATTGTTAGGTTATTATCGTTACACAAAAGATGAAACAGCACTTACTGCTGTGCAGCGGATGACCGATAATCTTATGGTGCATTGGCCAATTCATCGGAGTCAGCCTTTTTCAGGGACGAATACGTTCGCTGGGGTTGCCCATGGGTTAATGTTCGTGGACGTATTGTATGAGCTATATGAAATTACAAATGATTTTTCCTATATCGAATACGCAATGTTTCTTTATGAAGACTATAATCAGCACGATGTTTCAGAACCAGATAGTTTAATATGTAATCTCACCAATGAACAGTATCGATTTAAAGGTCATGGAGTTCACACGTATGAACATTTACGTGCAATAGCAATTTATGACAAATTTACGCATAAAAAATTTGATTTGTATCACCATTATATGAAAAAACTTCAATTGGTGCTTTCACCTAGCGGTGGACCCATCGGTGATGAATGGATTATGGGTAACATTGCGGATGCAAATACGCATGGTTATGAGTTTTGTAGCATTCATGAGCTCATGGCATCACTCATTTTTGTTTCGAAAATTGGACTTGATAATCAAAGTGAATTAGTAAGAAAAATCTACCTGAATGCAAATAGAGGAAGTCATCACCATAGTTTGCAAACGATTGCCTATTTAAAGAGTGATAATTCCTATGCGATGCAAGGGGTTTTTCATGGTGTCCAAGTCCATTCACCACACAAAATACAAACACGATATAAATATTCGCCAACGCATCAAGATGCTGCAGTCTGCTGTGCACCTAATGCGGTAAGGATAACGCCTTATTTTTTGGATGGTATCATTCAAATTAATGATCAACAAGTTTTCCTCAATATCCTTGCACCTGTTGAATTAGAATTCATCGTGGATGGACATGATTTTTATTTAAATATTGAGCAAGAAACACCTTATCAACCGGCAACAATAAAAACTAATTTAGAAGATCGATTGGTAAGAAATGATCAGTCGATTGAACAGGTTATATTGGTTAGAAAAGATCTCCATCATCACACCTTTTTTGAATGGAGCGGTCTTGTGTTTGCGTATGCTATTCCAGGTAAAGATCAGATGACAAAGACCCATCTCTATGACTTAAAAGATATTTATGTATTACCCTATCAACATCACATTCCTCTTACGTATCGTGGGGGAACACCCAAGTTAGTGACATCATCGAATGTTCCAGAGATTCATGTTCCTCTATATCAAGGAAATCATCGAATAGATGCAAGATTGATTCCCATGGGTGAGACGAATCTTAGACAGGTAACATTTGGTGATGGTTAATCTTATTTCGAGACTCTTTGTGAACAAATCACAAAAAGAGTCTTTTTATTTCTTCTACATTATGATATTA
Organism: Acholeplasma sp.; assembly: GCA_003605085.1. GTDB lineage: Bacteria > Bacillota_I > Bacilli_A > Acholeplasmatales > Acholeplasmataceae > Peloplasma. The sequence goes on from QZKD01000012.1 coordinate 7,539, forward strand.
TATAAATGAACATATGAGCAAACGTTCATATATGGAGGTCCAATGAATAAAGATCGATGTGAAGCAATTATCATTCACGAAGATAAAATTAAAGAAGTTCAACGACAGCTACTTAGCCAAAATGAACTTGAAAATATGTCCATCATTTTTAAATTACTTTCTGATCCGACACGAATTAGAATTCTTTATGCACTGGAAAAACAAGAACTCTGTGTGTGTGATCTTTCCATTGTTCTTGATATGACACAAAGTGCTGTTTCTCATCAGCTAAAACTCCTACGGATGAATAAACTTGTTCGTCATCGTAAAGAAGGGAAGACGGTTTTTTATGCTCTAGATGACGAACACGTCCACCTTATCTTCAATCAAGCGCTAGCGCACGTGAGTGAGGTGAAATAACCATGAAAAAGGCGTATACGATTAAAAAGATTGATTGTGCGAACTGCGCACTTAAAATAGAAGAAGAAATCAAAAAGGTACCTGGTATCACCCACGTCCACCTCGATTTTGCCAAAGAAAAATTAACTGTTGTGGGAGAACCCCATTTAGTGACTGCAAAATATCTCGAAAAAGTGGCTCAATCGGTGGAAAATGACGTGAAGGTTCTTGATGTTGACCAAGCCTTTCAACATGAAGAAGCCAAAATGAGTAAAAACGAATGGCTCATGTATGGATTAGGTGTATTAATTGCGTTACTTGCTTTCCTACTTACCAACTTTGATGTTTTATGGCTTCAGGTCATTCGTGTCATACTCTATTTAGCCTCTTATGGTATTTTTGGCTACAAAGTCATGATTAAAGCATATAAAAATATTCTGCGTGGTCAAATTTTTGATGAACATTTTCTGATGATGATGGCCACCATAGGTGCCATCATACTCGGTGAATATATCGAAGCGATTGCTGTGATGTTCTTTTACCGAATCGGTGAATACTTACAGGATTTATCGGTAAGCAAATCTAGAAAAGACATCAAAGCACTCATGGATATCAAGCCTACCACAGCACATCGTCTTACTTCAGAAGGTATGGTGGATACACTTCCTGAAGGACTCGTCGTCGGTGACATAATCGTCGTTAGACCCGGTGAAAAAGTCCCGGTGGATGGAATTGTTACTGAAGGGAGTTCGTGGCTTGATACCTCCTCTGTGACAGGTGAAGCGATGCCTAGAGATGCCTATGAAGGCATTGAAGTGGTTTCAGGCTCCATTAACTTATCAGGGTTAATACGAGTACAAGTCATGAAAGAATTTCAAAACTCGACAGTGCATAAAATTCTTGATTTCATTGAGAACAATCAAATGAAAAAGGCAAAGACCGAGAAGTTTATGACCAAATTTGCGAAGTATTATACGCCAATCGTGGTTGGTCTTGCGATCATACTCGCCTTTGTTGTTCCTGTATTTCTTTCTATAATCCAAGAAGTAAGTTATGCAAGTCTTCTTGCAATCTATGTCAAACGTGCCCTCATATTCTTGGTCATCAGTTGTCCTTGTGCGCTCGTTTTATCGATTCCCCTCTCCTTTTTTGCTGGCATAGGGTCATCGTCAAGAAAAGGTATTCTCTTCAAGAGTGGTAGTGACTTAGAAGCATTAGCTGGAATCGAACACTTTGTCTTTGATAAAACAGGAACACTCACCGAAGGAAAGTTCCAAGTAGCTCAGATCGTCTCTGGTGAACCTGAACTCATCTTAGAATATGCAGCTCACGCGGAGTACCACTCCAATCACCCGATTGCCAAATCGATTTTGGAGGCTTATGGTAAAAAACCAGAAGATAAGCATGTTTTAACGATTCGCGAACTCGCCGGTAAGGGGATACGTGCGAACTATAAAGGCATTCATCTTTTAGTGGGTAATGAACGACTTCTTGATGAGTATCACATTAAATATATGAAAACCCATGAAATGGGAACGATTGTTTATGTGGCAGCGAACCAAGAGTTTATGGGGTATATTGTCATTAAAGATACCGTAAGATCATCGGCTAAAAAAACGATTGAGCATTTACTTAAACGCCATAAACGTGTCAGCATGGTGTCTGGTGATTATGAATCAGCAGCAAAAGATGTCTCCTTTCAACTTGGACTCGATGATTATTATGCCAATTGTGTTCCAGAAGATAAGATAAGAATTGTCGATGCGATCAAGCAAGAGAAAAGGGTAGCCTTCATCGGTGATGGGATCAATGATGCACCCGTGCTGGCGACTGCTGATCTTGGGATTGCGATGGGTGGAATCGGAAGCGATGCAGCGATTGAAGCAGCTGATGCAGTCATCATGAATGATGATCCGGAAAAGGTTTTGATTGCCTATCAAGTGGCAAGAAAAACAATGCGAATTGTTTTCCAAAATATTTTCTTCGCATTAGGCATTAAAGGAGTCGTCCTCATCTTTGGTGCCTTAGGATATGCCAGTATGTGGTTAGCGATTTTTGCTGATGTGGGAGTCTCTATTTTAGCGGTGATGAATGCGATGCGCATCTTTAAAACAAAAAAAATGCCAACAAACCGGAGTCGATTTCACCCTTCATCATTTAAAAGACGATAAAAACCTTCCCCATCTTATTAATCAACTCAACCAAGATTCTTCTGTCGATGGTTTTTTTATTCAACTTCCCCTCAAAAACAAACAATTTCTGAAACTAATTTCTCCCACTAAAGATGTTGATGGTCTAAATCCTAATTCTAGATTTACTCCAGCAGTCGTCGTTGGCATTATTAAATTGTTAGAAAGCTATAATCTAA